>JAUVYC010000223.1 GCA_030603285.1 Spirochaetota bacterium | reverse complement strand
ATTCTGTAATTTTTTATATCAAATGTTAGAGCAGCCTTATTGAGCTTTCTTTTAAAATAGAGCTTTACAAAAAGAATGCTGAGGAAAATAATGATGATTTGTTTAATGAGATACCCTCCCTTTGGGGCAATCCCAAAAATAACGCTCCTTTTATAAATTTCTGCTGCAATCTCTACTTTTTTCTCAAGAAAATTATAATCAATTCCCCGTGACTGCAAAATATTTCTATAATTACTAAGCTGTGACAGATAAAGGTTTACATAACTGTTTGTTTTTTTATCCACAAATTGTGAATAATCGGATATCAAGGTTTCAAAATTACCAAAAAGGCTTAACAGGCTTAAAGTAAATACCACAATCCCTACATATACAAAGAGGCTGGAAAAAATAACATAATTAAGCTTATAATTTTTTGAAACAAGGTAACCTAGAAATATCCCCAGTATACCAAAGACAAAACAGTAATCGAGAAATCTGACACCTTTTATACCGAAGATGCTCCCGATAAATTCAAAAGTAAAATGAGTAGGGGAAAACAGAAGCAGTTTACTGTCAAATGGGAAGCGGTAGGCGACATTCGCCATCATATAAAGAAGGAGTATGGAAGCAACTGTTAGATAAACCAATGCCTCTTTCCACCCTCTTTTAATCGTGATGATCATAATCGGAACAAATGAAAACTGTGTAAAAATCACCGATATATAAAGCAATAAAGAAAAAAGGACCAGGAGGAAACTTTCACCAACTTCGCGCCATTCAACATGAATTTCAGTTATCGCAGCCTTCTCCCGCCAGCTGCTTAATTTCATTTTTAAATAAAAGCCTTCTTTCTTTACTATCTTTACAAATATTTTCATGTTTTCTATAATCAATGCAGAATAACTCCTTTATGAAACCAGGCATCGATTCCTGTTTAAAGAGAAATGCTTAAGAGTAACTCTTCCCAGTCATAAAAAAAATGAGTTTTTCATTAATTTCACTTTTTAACAAATGGCAAAAGCGCGATCATTCTTGCCCTCAATATGGCACTTGAAAGCATTCTCTGATGTTTGGCACATGTACCTGTAATCCTTCTCGGAAGGATTTTTCCCCTGTCAGTAGTAAACCTTTTTAACGAATCAACATCTTTATAATCAACTGTCTTTATCCGCCGAATGCAAAGCTTACAGACCTTCTTACGAAAATATGTTCTTCTCTGCCTATATCCACTCTTTACCCTATCTTTTACACCTACCTGTCTGGAAACAACCTCCTCTTTTATTGCATCAACATGCTGATCTTCTGAGCTTTCGTTTTCACCTTTTTTTTCTATTATGTCTTCACTTTCCTCAATTTCGGTTTCGGCTTTTACCTTTTCATTCATTCTCATAACTCCTTCGATATTTTTTGAAATATTCTACAATCAAGGTTCCGGGGCGCCAGGATTGTAAAAGAAATGTTACATGTATTATGATACTTCGAGCGTATAAAAAATCTCTCGGCTCTGGCGGCTGACTCAATAATAAATGGTCTATTGACCATACAAACTGTATCAAAATGGAATTTCATCATCACCCAGCTCAGATAGGAACGGATCCCGTTCTGGCTCTTTCTCCTTCTCCACAGGCTGATCAAAGGATGTTTTTTCAGTTGAAGAACCTGATGTTTTTTCAGGTGAAAAACCATTTGTGGATGTCTGCAGCTGTTCTGCTGGTTGCCGTGCAGGCCCGAAAAACTGCACATTATTTGCAACAATTTCAACAGTACTCCTTTTCGTATCGTCTGATCCTGTCCATCTTCTCTGCTGCAATCGTCCGTCAATGCCGACCTGCTTCCCCTTTGTAAGGTATTCCTTGCAGATCTCTGCTGTTTTGTTCCATGCTACTATATTAAAAAAACTGGCTGTATCCCCGGTATCTCCTCCGGATCCTGAAGATCTGTTCACAGCAATTGAAAATTTGCATATCGCTGCGCCTGACTGGGTATATGTCAATTCCGGATCCCTGGTAAGCCTCCCGACAAGAATAACATGGTTTATATCCCAGCTCATGTTTTACTCCTTGTAAAGAATTTATCTTTATTTTACATCTCTTATAACTCTTTTACAAGTTCTTTTCAATTTTGAATTTCTCAATTCAACAAATTATTAAACAATGTGAAGAATAACTTCATAGTGGATATCAGGAGCTTTCAGATCCGTACTTTCATGAACCTGATAACTTTTTTATTAAGTTTCAGGTCTGTTTCAAATTCCTGCAGTCTGGTGAAATCATCAATCTCAATCTGGGTCATGTAGTAAAAACCATCTGTGTTCTTGTTAATTACATAAGCGAGTTGCCTTTTACCCATCTCTGTTTCTTTGAGTACGCGCACTTCCATTTTGTTATAGTTGTCTTTTACTTCTTCGATGGCTTTTTTTGTTTTTTCTTCCTGCGGATCGAAAATATACAGGTACTCATATTTTCTCAAGTTTACCCTCCTTCGGTCTATCGGTCCATCAATAAAGAAACCCCCTGATGGACAGAAAGGAAATTCTATTTTGCGGTATCAATGTAGAAAAAATAATGAGACCAGTCAAGCCTTATATTCAGCTTTTCACAATTCTTGCAACAACTTCTGAATGCTTTGTCCTTGGAAACATATCAACAAGTGTAATTTTTTCCAACAGATACCCAGTTTTTATAAACTCTTTTACATCCCTTGAGAAAGTTGCCGTATCACAGGATGCGTAAACAATGACCCGGGCACTCAACTTTACTATTGCTGTTATAAGGCTTTTCTGAAGCCCGAAACGAGGTGGATCCAGAATTATTTTATTGACATTACTTATGGAACTTATCCCCTGCTCTGCTTTGCCCCTGACAAAGGAAACATTTTGAATATTATTCCAATCTGCGTTGTAACAGGCACTTCGCACTGCATTCTTATTCAACTCAATCCCGATTATTGATTTTACATTTTTTGCTAAATTCAGAGCAATCAGTCCTGACCCGCAGAATAGATCTGCAATAATATCATTTTTTTCGGGCTGTAAATACAATTCAATCTGACTCACCCATTTCCCGGTTACAAAATTATTCACCTGAAAAAAATCATCAATATTGATCCTGAATTTTACGCCTTTAATATAACAATAACAAAATTTGTCATCTTCTATATCAGGGACGCCTTTTCTATAAATATTTCCCTTTGTGTCTGCCCGTATACGAAAGCCTCCTTCTTTAAACTTTTTTTTATTCCTGATCTCAGATACATAACCATTGATCTCCTCCTGGAGTAATTTGCACCCATTATCGGGTAAGGGCACTACTTCATGCGATTTTTTCCTGAAAAAACCGATATTGCCTTTCGAATCCACCTTGAACCCAGCATGGTTCCGATAACCATATTCCATGGAATATATTACACGTTCTACCGGCATGCCGTCCGGCACCCGGGTTACTTCAGCAAGCCGGGCAAGATCTTCAATCAAAATATTTTTCTTTAAATTAAGTTCATATTCATAGTCCATGTTGTCAAAATCGCATCCCCCGCACAGCCCAAAAACCGGACATAGTGATGGTTTTCTATATAACGAGGGCCTTATAATTTTCTTAATCCAGCCAAAAGCCACATCATCTTCCGGAGAGCATTCAATGTCCAGAATATCACCAGGGACAGCAAACGGAACAAGACAAATTCCCTGAGCCAGCCGGGCAAATCCATAACCGCCATGCACTATCTTCTCGATTTCAACTTCCATTCCCTATTTTACCTGAAAAAATAATTAAGTAATAAAGTAAGACAGACTCCATTATAATTGCTTTTTATGAACTATAAAAGTATTTTTCTCCATATAGATAGAGTGTAAAATGAATACTGTAAAATCTATGAAGAAACAGATGTATAAAGGACTTGTTGTTTTAGATGTAGATGGGGTTTTATTCAAAGATATTTTCCTTAAAAGAATCGTTCGATCAAGGGGACTGAAGAACTATATGAAAATACTGTGGCTCGGTATAATGTACTATATAAATAAAATTACTATAAATAAATTATTAGAGGAAGGATACAAACTGGCAAGAGATTTTAATGCAAAAAAAGCTCGGGTTACTGCAAACAAAATTCGAAGGGTTACTAATATCAAAGCAACGATAGAAATTCTTCATCAGGAGGGATTTTACGTATCTCTAATAAGCGCCGGTATCCCGAATTTTGTGCTTAAAGATCTTGCTGAGGAAATTGAGGCGGATCATTACGCAGGACTTGACATAGAAATAAATGAGGGCATTATCGATGTAGATAAAATCAAGCTGATATCAAAAATTGAAACAGTTGAAAAAATATTACAAAGATTGGAATTAAAGTGGAAGGATGTTGTTTCAGTCGGTGATGACCCCAATAATGTTGAACTCTTAAAAAAGAGCAGGATAGGTATTGGATTTAATCCATGTAAAATTGTAAGAAAATATTCAGATACAATTATTGAAGGGAATGATTTTTTTGAGATACTTCCCTACGTTATTCCTCCTGAAAGATTGCCCAGGAAATTAAAGATTCAAAGGTTTTCCTGGAAACGGGAGCTATTCAGAAAGGGAATCCATCTCCTGGGCTGTGTATGCCCCTTTTTAGCACAATCAAACAAACTGCTGACAATTTATATATTGCTTGGGATTATAACAGTATATTTTTTATCTGAATTTCTTCGGTATATGGGAGTTTCATTTTTACTTTTTTCTCTTATAACAAGAAGGGCTCAAAGACATATCGAAACAAGAAGCATTATTATAGGCCCGATCCTCCTGGGCCTTGGGATAATGTTTACAATTCTCTTTTTTCATTATCATACTTACCTTCCTGCCATTCTTATTGTAT
>JAUVYC010000141.1 GCA_030603285.1 Spirochaetota bacterium | reverse complement strand
AAAGTTATAGACTTTATTTTACAGGCACTTATTGATAAGGATTTTGAAAAATATTTTCTCTATATAAAGATGGAAAAATTCATCATGCAATTCGAGAATGCAAAAAAGAAATATTTAGATGCACGGGATACCGATAAACCTGAAGTACTGGATATCTTCAAACAGTACCTTAAGGGGGAAAATACACTTGAAAGTATCCCCTTTTCAGATACGATTCCCACTAATTATGAAATAGAGGAAACATTGATAAAGAAAAGAGATGCCCGGGTGATTGTAATTGAATTTTTTGAATATGGCCTGGTTACTGAAGCAAAGAAATATACTTATCACCTCCACCTGTACGGAGATAAATGGTTGGTTGAAAATTATGATGTTGTAAACATTTAATGATTGTAACTATCAGATAAGATTTTAATAATATATATCGAAGATCTTTTAAGAGAAAAAGATTACTTTAGATTTATTGAGCAACGCCGTGAAGATCATAGTCATCAGCACTGGTAACCTTAGCTTTAATCATACTTCCGGGTTTAAGTACTTTCTTTGATCTGACGAGGAAAACGCCGTCTACCTCTGGTGCAAAATGATAGCTTCTCCCTATGTACAGGTCAATGTTTTGAAACTTTTCCTCTATGAGGACCTCGAAGACTTTTCCAATATTGCCCTCCATATATCTGCGTGATATTTCAAGCTGTGTTTCCAGAAGTATATTTTTTCTCCGTTCAGAAATTTTCTTTGCTACACCCTGTTTAAGTTTAAAAGCTTCCGTTCCACTCTGTGGAGAAAAGATAAACACTCCCAGGTGATTAAACTGCATCTCCTCTACAAAATGCAGGAGGGTGTCAAAATCTTCCTCTGTTTCACCGGGATACCCGACAATGACTGTTGTCCTCAATATTGCTTCAGGCACCTTATCCCGTATTTTATTGATAATCTGTTTATAAAACGTATAATCCCCGCTTCTATTCATACTTAATAAAATCTTTTTTGAAACATGTTGTATCGGAATATCGAAATACGGAAGCACTCTGCTATTTTCAAAGATATCAAGATTTTCTAACAGTTCATAGCCAGGCCTAAGATAAAGCAGTCTAAAGAAACTACTATCCGTATTATTCAATAAACAATCAATAAGTGTTTTTAATCCATTTTGCAGGTCTAAATCCCGTCCGTAATTGAGTGTATCCTGAGATGTCAGTATGAGCTCATAAATTCCTTTTTTTTCAAGAACCTGTGCCTCTTCCAGAATCTTATTTAATGCCCTGCTCCTGATTTTACCTTTTATTTTTGGAACAAGACAGAAACTGCAATTCCTGCTACACCCTTCAGCAATTTTCAAATAAGCATAACCAGGTAATGTGAGGAGTTTATTTCTGAGTACATACTCTTTATATGTGTCGCTGATTTTTCTGCTTTCCGGAAAATCCTTTTCAGTACTTGAGTTTCTCACAGCGTCAAGAACCCCTTCAAGATTTCCAATTCCTGTAACAGCATCAACTTCAGATATTTCTTGCAATATTTCGACAGAATAAAGTTGAGAAAAACAACCAGCTACAATTAATTTTGCATCAGCCATTCTGATATTGGACAGTTCGAGTATCGTATCGATAGCCTCCTCCTTTGCGTCATCAATAAATGCACAGGTATTTACAATAATACTCGATGCCTCCTCCGGGTTCTGTGTAATTTTATATCCCTCTTTTTTTAAAAGTGAAAGTATAATTTCGGAATCTACTGTATTTTTATTACACCCCAGAGACTTCAAATATATAAGCTTATCCTTTTCTTTCATGAAATGAGTCTTATCCTTATCTACGGATGGTGAATGGGTTTATATACGCGTTTAGGCTAAAATTTGCTAAAATCCTGAGTTGATTATTATATCCTCAGTTTTAAAGCAATTATGTCAAGGCGGTCTGAAGCGTCTTCCATTCGATTTGTTATGGAATTTACACGGAGAATTAATTCTCTAAGCATCATTTTCTGGGAAAATTTTAATCCATCAATTTTTTTAAAAACGGCTTCGATCGATTTCCATACATACTTATCTACTTCACCCTCAAGATGCTCTATTTCTCTTGTATCATCAAATACTACTTGAATATTTTCGAAAAGATTGTATACTCCGTCTTTTAATTTATCAGCGCAGAGTAAAGTTAATTCAGCCATTTTTTTAAGATTTTCTTTAATAAGATCCGGTACATCCGGATCAATCAAGGTTAAAAAATCCCCGCCTTTTTCAGATTCATTTGCAACCTTATCTATAAAATCCAGTGCAATAAAAAGTACCTCCCTTACTGAGGGCATGAATGCACCTTGAAACATCTCTTTATTTATTTCTCTCATACAGGAATCTGCCTCTTTTTCGCGCTTATGTGTCAGTTTTGTATAATGCTTTGACTGCTCTATATCTCCATCAAGCCGGTAAATGAGAGCACTAACGAACTCTTTAACTGTTTCTACTACAAGGTCTACATGTCTTTTTATGTTCTCAACGATATGTTTTTCCTTTTTGTGAATTCTAAGACTCATTCACCCCTCCTTATTTTCATTTGTTTTCATAGATTTGTTTACAAGATAAGAAATTTTTCAATTAATTTATACTATTTTCTATTATTGTTTCCGAATAAATCACTTTATATTATAGACAGTTTATCGATGAAAGGAAAAGTATCCGGGAGATAAAAATGGCTGAATTACCAGACAGCAGGCTGTATGGTGATGTTGAAACTCTCTTCGCTCCTGCTGTGAAATCCGCACTTGCCTAAAGTGCTCTTACGCAGGGCGATAATAAAATTTAAATAATTAACAGAGAGGAAGGAAATATTCGGGCTGGCCAGACTTGAACTGGCGACCCCATGTCCCCCAGACATGTGCGCTACCCAACTGCGCCACAGCCCGTAATTATTTTTAATTGGTATTCATTAATGATATTCATATTCTTTTAAATTGTCAAGATATCTGATTTAATTTTTTTTTAAAATCGATTGATAAATCCCAGCACAGGCACACGGGTTGCCCCTACATATCCCACATTGGGTTGTGCCCCTACGTAAATATATTCATACATGCATTATCAAGCCTTTGTATCAATTGTTTCGAATCCATACTGGTAATACCAAAAACATCCTCCCAGACAGTTGAGCTCTCCATACACATATACAAAATACTTTCACCCACATAGTTTTGTAGATGTGACTTAATTGTTTTATATACCTTCGTCCTTAGAGGCCGGAAATACCTCATTTTATTATCAATGCCCTTTATAAATTCTCCTCTCCTGCAATCTGTGGTCATATTATCCAGGAACCCTGCCATTTTCGGAATAAACCGCAGTGTTCCCATACTGATGTAAACGATATTTTCCGGGATAATCTTTTTAAATATCATATCTATGGTCTGTTTATATACATCTTCCCAGCCTTCATAGATAATTATTGGGTCAAAATGAAATGCCAGTTTATACCCGGATTCCTGAACTTTATATGCTGCATCTATCCGTGCATCTATATCAGGAGCTCTCTTTTCCTCATTCCGGGCAATAAATGCACTGTTAACAGACCAGGAAACAATGATATTATTGTGTAACCTGATCTTCAATAACCTCTCAATATTTACTGTTTTTGTTTTTATTTCAAGAACAGCTTTCTTTTCTTTTGATATATAGGGAATCAATTCATCATAGAGAGGAAAAGCCTTTTCAAAGAGAAGGCTGTCAGTAAATTCTCCTGTACCAAACCTGGTAAGTCTATTTTTCTTTCGTAAGAACGCATGAAGCTCTGTATAGAGTTTTTCTTTATTCTGAAAGACAGTTAATGTGTCATAATTTGAATAATAATTTAAGATGCAGTAATTACATCCTAAATTGCACCCACGAGCGAAGTCAATGATCTGATAGCCACAGCACACATGCCTGGGAGTACCAGGACATGGCCTTATGAATTTTCCCTTCTTATCGATCTGCTTTATTTCAAAAGGTTTATCTTCCATTTTTCATAACCATTTTTTTCGCTTTGCTCAATACCTTTAAAAACTTGACATCACATCTTTAATAAAATATTTTAAATTAACCTTTTTGCATATGAAAAAAGTTGATATACGGCAAATGTATCAAACAGGCATTTGTGAAGATACAGTTTCAAAAAGAACAATAATTACTGCTTTAGCAGGGATAAAAAAATTTCTTTCTGAAAATATATATATAGTTACACTTAATAAAATTACCGTATACTCAATAGAAGAGACAATTTATCTTAAAGAATACAATGATCATTGGTATATTATTAAAATTGATAAAAAAATAATCAATTAAAAACACAGGAAACGTCATTATTCAGATATTAGCCACAGAGGCTCATAAAAAAAATATTTTAGTCAATTTATTAAGATCTTCTACATTCCAGTTTAAAAGGTTATTTTGAAAAAATTTTTACAATTTCTAAATATCTGTGTCTCTGTTGCTAAATAGATACAATTAAAACTCAATTCAGTGCAATCCTTTTCGAGGAAAGATATATGAAAAAAAGTCTGATATTCATTCTTATATTTCTATTATTAGTTCCCTTTATATTCTTCCGGTTTTCTGCATTGGGAGGCATGAAAAGAAGCCCTGTTGAATTAACTCTCTGGCATAGTATGAGCATTTATCAGGGGGACACACTTGAAAAACTTATTGATGAATTTAACAATGATAATACTGATATACAGGTAAAATTAATCTTCCAGGGCCTTTATGATGACATGAAAACAAAGCTTATCAATGCTGTAAGAACCGGTGATTTGCCGGATGTAGCACAGATAGCAATAGAATATCTTGATGTTTTTATTTATGATAACAGGATCGAGCCGATTACTGATTATATCTCAGAGGAAGATAAAAACGATATACTTGCACAATTCTGGAATGGAGTAATGAGAGAAAGAGAAATATACGCTTTTCCTTTCAATCAAAGCGTTCAGGTACTGTATTATAATAAAGATGCTTTTAAAAAAGCCGGGCTGGACCCTGAAAAACCACCGAAAACATGGAATGAGGTAATAGAGTACGGCGAAAAACTCACCAGAGATTTTGATGGAAATGGTACGATTGATCAATGGGCTGTATTAGTATCGCTTGAAGGTGTTTTTGGATTTACTCCTCTGATCAGACAGGTAGGAGGAGAATTTCTTAATGAAAATCGCACAAAGGCTCTGTTTAACAGTGAAGAAGGTGTGAAAGTCATGCAGCTGGTACTGGATATGGCATACAAATACAAAATTATGCCCTCAAATTGGACTCTTTTTGAAGGTACAAACGCCTTTCTACAGGGAAAGATTGCAATGGGACCTATTACCTGTGCAGGAATCAAATTTGCGGAAGAAAATCTCCCATGGGAGCTTGGTATTGCACCTCTTCCATATATTGAGAATAAATCAGTTCTTCTGGGAGGCGCAGGACTCGTTATATTTACAAAATCTTCAGCCAGGAAAAGAGCAGCTCTCAATTTTATCCAGTGGCTCACAAAAAAAGAAAATTCCATCCAGTGGCATAAAAAAACAGGGTATCTTCCAATTCGAAAATCTGCTATCGAAAGTTTTGAACTTCAAAGTTTTCACAAATTAAATCCTAATTATAAAGTGCCTGTTGATCAACTCTCTTATTCAAGGCCGCCTGATTTTACTCCATACCTCCCCCAGATTGATCAGATTATTCGATTTGCAATAGAGAATATTATGTTAAATCAGAAAGACCCTGATAAAACTCTTAACCTTGCTGCAGATAAAGTTAATGACCTCTTACAAAAAGAGGAAGTGAAATGAAATGGAAAATATTACTCATGTCAGGTTTAATCGCTGGCTTTACTTCCTCAGATCTACAGGCTGACGAAGATAATTTCTATCTGAAAAAATTATTAATAAAAGGGAATTCCGTCACTAAAGAAAAATATATACGTTCATTCATCACACTTGAAGAGGGGAAAATTTACGAGCTTGATGATATAATAAATGAAATTAATATCAGCAGGGAAAACCTCGAAAAAACAAATTTATTTTCAGGAATATTTTTTAATGATGAATTTGATGAAGAAAATAGTTTAACCATCACTGTACAGTTGAAGGAAAAAAATTATCTTTTATTCGGCCCCACAGGATACATTACCTATGAAAATGATAAATTCTATATAGATAGTGGCCTTTACATCAAATATAATAATTTATTTGGGAATGCTGCTTTAGTTGTTATTGAAGTACCTCTTGAGGTTAATCCATTATATGAAGCCACAGGTATTGCATTTTTTCATCAAAACTTAATAGGCCGAATAAGGTATACATGTGCATTTGAATATCGTTATTTTTTAAATGAACAAACAGACTGGCTTGAGGTCGTTCCAGGCGTTGCATGGAAAATTAGAGATCGTTTATTTTCCGGAATAAACTTCAAACTCAACTGGAATTCTTTTAACACTTTTATAATTTGTCCTTATATAGAAGGCGGAAATTCTGAAAGATATTCATTCAAAACGAAACACTGGTTTTATTATACCATATCACCCTTTTACGGGATAAATGCCGGGGCTCCACCGCTCTATGGACTAAGCTCTAAACTAAACCTGTACCGGGATCTGTTTTTCAAAATAGTGTATGTGTTAATAACAGAGGCCGATATTCAGGATGGTGAGATCTCAGATAATCTCATTCTCGATTCATCCGTTCGGGGAACATACGGCCCGGGTGCCTGCTTACCAGGCCCGGGTGCCCTCTATTCATCCGTTCGGGGAACATACTCTAAGAATTACCGCGGAAATAAAAAAATATCATTAACAAGCGAACTACATATCCCTTTGCCCTGGAATAATAACATTACTATAGTACCATTTTTAGATTCAAATGTGATCGGTTATAAAACACTGCAGGTACTTATCGGTGGGGGAATTGGTCTGCACTGGTATAATAAATTTCAAGACCCCCTTATCATAGAGATTGCTTTCGGAAAAGGGATTATGCTGAACTTCCAGAAAAGATTTTAGTAAAATAAATGAAAATATCATCGCATGGACACAAGATTTATAAAAAAGATATAAAAAGGGCCCTTCTCTTTATTTTACCCACATATATCATTCTTTTCACATTTATTATAGTTCCAATTTTTTTTGCATTTTACCTGAGTTTCAATAAGTGGAATTTACTCAGTAGCTACTGAGTAA
>JAUVYC010000219.1 GCA_030603285.1 Spirochaetota bacterium | reverse complement strand
CGGGCAAATTTGCCCGGTATTTCAACTCCATAGTTGTTTCTAAACCCCCATGAATTTGAGGAATATCCCTATTCTGCTCAGCCGAAGCAGTACCGAAGGACAATACTACCTGTGAAAAAAACAACAATATGCAAATGACCTTCTGCATTCTTATCTCCGCTCATGTACCGGATTGCCGCCAGGCACCGTTCATCAAGGAGTATGAAAAAGTATATTTATACCAGTAGGGGCAATTCATGAATTGCCCCTACAATAAATTTACCAGGATTCTGTAAGGTATGATGCTCTTTTATTTCGTGTTAGTAGGGGCAACCCCATGTGGTTGCCCTATTTTCGTGTTAGATTCTATGTGGCTGTTTAGTTGTTGAATAGGGTTTTATCGTAAAAAAATTATAAATCCGGATTTTTTATTAAATCGATTCGTACTTTCGCTTCGTCATTAAATATGCTCTCAGGATATTCATTAACAATTTTTTGATAACACTCCTCTTCACTGAGAACATCCTCGATGCCGTGCTCTCTTATTGTATTAGCCATTCCCCAGAGTGCATCATCCGCACCCTGGGAAACTGGATAGTTAAAAACTATCACTTCAAGCATCTTAACTGAAACCAGAACAGCCATTTCCCGTACAGTTTCATCATCTGTATCGTAATTCCTGTATAGCTCACTGAAATCATAATAGTACTCTGAAATCGCCTCTTCATCATTCTGTATACTGGGACTAAAAATGCCTTTTGTTAGTAAAAATAAATCAGAAAAACTCAATTCGTATATTTTTTGCGGGGTGAATTCCTCATAAACGATATTCTTCAGATTAACCCCATCTTCGCCTGTAATAACCACTTCTGAAACCACATCAAATCTATGAGGCTGCGGAAAAGCCCTATAATCACGTATTGCAAGTTTCCCCTTAAATCCAAAGCTTTCAAGGGATTCGATATATTCAACAGCTTCATTCTTTGTATTATAGAATGGCGATTCGAGTACAATCGTTTCATAGTCCAACGCAATGAGGAGGTAACTTTCCAAACCATACTTTTCCAGTTCATTTTTTACCTCAATCACCTGGGGTAATGGGTCAATACTCGTATCAGCAATTCTCACCCCATACCCCTTGATATTTTCCGGTTCAATAAGTTCATACTCAACAATAAGATGCTTTTTTTCGTGATTATAAATCCCTTTTGCATGGATCCAATTTTTATAGAAAACTACATACTCTGTGAAATACCCTTTTATAAACGGATTAAACGCAATTCCCAATATATCCAAACTTTTAAAAAAATGAATAATCTTTTCTTCACTCGTTACCCCATAAAGCCGAATAATGATCCGTGGAGGGAAATTCACAGGAACAACAGTAAAGTATAATTCCTTGTTTTCGATATCGTCCGGATTATCAGCAGCAATTGTGAAGGCGAGTTTATTTTCTTCTTTTAATAATTTTATCCCTTTAATCCTGGCGTTTTTTATAAAGGTATCATCCTGTAAAAACTCTTGTTTTGCTTCATCCGCATCTTCCTCTGTTATAGTTCCAAGGGGCAAAAACTCATCATCCGATGTATAATACTGTTCGTTTCCAGCATATGCCCGATGAGCGAAAAAACCACCGCGGCTTTTATGTAAAAGAATCCCGCAAAATAAAATAGAGACCAAAAATATGAAAATAATAAAATATTTTTTATAATATTTCATATTTTACTGCTTTTCTTCACGGCCCTTGCATAAACCATAAAGTCTGTGGAATATATAGGTAAGATTTTTTATTTCTTCCTGGTCAAGGAGAGCTCTGCCAAATATTTTCCTGAATAGGGAGATAACATAATCCGGTGAACCTTTAGAAAAAAACCCGATATCAGAAAAAACACTCTGTATATAATCAAGGAGACCTTCGATTTCTGTAGTGGTTACCGGCTTTGAAAAATAGGGAACCCGGGGTATTATTGCATCAGTAAAGAGCTTGTAACACACAACAGCCACGGCATGTGAGAGGTTCAGAGAAGGAAAATTTTTACTTGATGGTATATTTACAAGAATGTTACACAGATCCGTTTCTCTATTAGTCAATCCACTTTCTTCTCTTCCAAAGAGAATTGCTGCTTTCCCTTCTTTTAAGACTGGAAATACACGTTCCGGTAATTCTTCTACACTGCAGAACAACCTTCTTAATTTCCCTGCTCTTCTCGTGGTCCCTACTACCAGGTTTGTATCTTTAATTGCATCTTCAATTGTAGCAAAAACGAGGGCTTTCTTTAATATGTCCTGTGCTCCAACAGATGCCTGATATGTTTCTTCATTATGAAAATCGGCTGGATTCACTAACGCCAGTTCGGACAATTCCATATTCTTCATTACACGGACAACAGATCCAATATTGAATGTCCCTTTTGGCTCAACAAGAACAATCCGTATATTTCTAAGATCAGGCTCCATTCTTTAGCCCCTAATGTGGATAAACCACATTCTTGATTTGTAGAATTTTCTTGCCAAAAAAGCAAGGAAATTGTTATTAAGGTACTAATCAACCCAAATTTTAAAAAATTATCATGATTTTTTTATTTTTAAACTAATATGTGTATTGAGAAATTCATCTGAACATAGTATAGTATATTTTATCTATGATGAAAATAATAAACTCCAGTCCCCTTAAAAAAGCTCTTATTCCTTTTATATCCATTATATCTCTACTATTCCCTTTTGTCACGAATTTATTTTCTTCTGAATTATATGACCTCTGCTATCAGACAGAACTCCTGAGAAACGGGAAGATCCTTTTTATACGACATAGAAATCCCCTGCTTGACCCGGTATTAAGAACCTATGAAATACATAGTTTTGACCCTCATACAGGAAAAATATCCTTTTTACAGAAATATCAGGAAAAAATTTATATTCCTCCTGTTGTTTCAAGGGATAAGTCGATAATAAGCTACCATTCGATTATTGAGGGCACAGATTATCTCGTAACAAGAAATATCGAAATCGGAAAGAGCACAAGACTGCGCTTTGATACTGGGGGCTATTTCGTTGCTTTAGGCCTCGATTACGATAATGATACAGTTGTATCAGTCATTAAGCGGGGGGAAAATAAACAGGCTCTTTACCTGATTTCAAATAGGGCGAGTACAATAAAGAGAATTCTAAGTGGTGTAAAATTTATAGAAGCAGGTTTCTTTTATAATGGAAATCCTTATTTTGTTGAGATAATAGATAACCTGAAAATATTAGGTATTGTACGTGGAAAGACAAAAGGGAGGAGTGTCATTGCAGAAGGAATAAATTATATACAGAAAGCACCAAATGGAGATGGGATAATCTATTCACAGCAAAACGATCTGTATCTATATAGAGTTTATGGCAACGAAAGTATTATTCTTTCCCGGGGGTTTGACAGTCAGAAAAATTTACCGCTCTTTTCTTATGACGGCTCTACACTGGCTGTCATAGAGAAAAACACAATCTATATTGTGAATATCCCTTCGGGAGATATCATGTATTACCTCTCCATGGATACAGAGGATGCAGCGTTCTTCCTTACTGATTTTACCTTTTACATTATAAAAGAAAATAAGGTCTTTTATCTTGAACATAAAAAGCCGGGGCAATCACTCCGGGAATTATATAAGAGTAAAAACTGGATAGGCCTCTTAGCAGTCAGCCAGAACGACAGATACCTTATATATCAGAATGATAATAAAAATGAAATTATTATTTTCGACCGAAAACAGAAAAAACATTATAGAAAAGTGTTCCCCTTCACTATCCAGGAAATCATACCCCCTGAACTGGAAAATACATGTTATATAATCGCCCGCTCATATGAACCAGAAAAAAAACTTCCGGTAAAAGAACTCTACCTTTATAACTTTAAAAAGGAACGGTTATTTGCCATATCAACTGCTTCAGACACAGATATCCGGCTCTATTTAAGGAATGAATAAATGTTCATCCCCCTTCTCACAACCTGCCCGATTTTATTATGCCAATCAAAAGCCATAAGCCCATTACAACAGCGGTAAAAAATCCTGCAAGGCCTAATACAGGATATCCTTTGATAAACGGCCCGACCTTTGCCTGTACGATAATGGCAGAGGAGAGAAGAAGAGCAGCAATAATAATTGAAAATGAAAGCCGGTTCCCGGTTCTATCAATTTCACTTACAGATTTTTCAAGGTTTTCGTGTACTATCGGGAGCTTCAATTGCCCAAAACGAATTTTCTTAATAATCAAACTCAACTCTGCGGGAAGATAT
Organism: Spirochaetota bacterium; assembly: GCA_030603285.1. Classification (GTDB taxonomy): domain Bacteria; phylum Spirochaetota; class B62-G9; order B62-G9; family DRHN01; genus JAUVYC01. The sequence goes on along the minus strand of JAUVYC010000219.1, from coordinate 643 downwards.
TTCAGGAAGTAATTTATATCATCAAGAAGAATAAGGATTTCCTTCATATACCTCTTCGGACTGTACTGTTTAAAGAACCAGCTTCTCATATATGGTCTAACAGATTCCATAATGTTATAATGGGGATAAAGCTTTCGTGCTACACCATCGACCACGAGCATGGTTTTAAATATGAGAAAATATTCACTGGGAAATTTAATCCGGTACTTCCTGGTAATTGAGAAAAGCGCCCCGATGGATGATGAGACATTAATTTGAGACAGCCTGATATCCTGCGTTCCATCCATAAAATCAATCAGATCGATTTTTAATTTACGTGAATCGACATCATCTGTGATGAAATTATACCGTTTAAGATAACGTATGGTTTTATCTGCATCGCCTTCAATAAGACCAAAAAGAATGTTGCCAATTATCTGAACACCTTCTTCATCAATATATCCGGTTATCCCGAAATCAACAGGAGCAATGGTATTCCCAGGGAGAACAAATATATTGCCGGGATGTGGGTCAGCATGGTAAAAGCCGAATTCGAAAATCTCTATCAAAGTAATTTCAGCACCGTTTTCCGCAACTGCCTTTCTATCCATACCTGCCTTTTCCAGTGCACTTACATTGGAAACCTTGATTCCATCAATAAATT
>JAUVYC010000018.1 GCA_030603285.1 Spirochaetota bacterium | reverse complement strand
CACTTTCTCATCTTTTAAAAATCCTACTATCATCTTCTCCAATCTTGATAAATTATTCTGCCTATCATTGGTTTTCATATTTTTCCCTATATCCCACCCCAATATAAAGAAATCCATGTTTTTCTATAATCTCCGGCTCATAAATATTCTTTAAATCGATAAAAACTTCACCCTTCATTAATTCTTTAAGCTTTCCCAGATCAAGGGCCCGGTATTCATTCCACTCTGTCATGATTACCACTGCATCAGCACCCACGACTGTACTGTACGGCTCATCAAAATATTCTACATCATTGAGAATTTTTTGTGCTTCTCCTGCCCCTTTAGGATCTGTTGCTCTTATAACCGCACCTCCTTCCTGAAGCGCAGGGATAATGGTAAGGGATGGGGCGTACCTCATATCATCGGTTTCAGGTTTAAACGTTAATCCTAAAACAGCAATGGTTTTTCCGTATTCAGAGCCACCCAGTGCCTCACGGATCTTTTTCACCATGCTGGATTTCTGGGCATCATTGACCTGCACAACTGCCTCAATAAGACGTGCTGTCAGGTTATTATCCTGAAAGATTTTTATTAAAGCCTTTGTATCTTTTGGAAGGCATGACCCGCCGTAGCCTGGGCCTGCATGAAGGAACTTGGGGCCGATTCTTTTATCATAGCCCATACCCTTTGCCACATCCTTGATATTTGCGCCAACACTTTCACACAGGTTGGATAATTCATTTATAAAAGATATTTTCGTAGCTAAAAAGGCATTGCTTGCATACTTTATAAGCTCTGCGGTCTCAAGGTTTGTAATAACCATTGGTGTTTCTAAAAGGTATAGAGGCCGGTAGAGCTCTTTAAGTAAACCTTCTGCCTTTTCATTGTCAACACCGATTACAACCCTGTCCGGCCGCATAAAATCGCTAATGGCAGATCCTTCTCTTAAAAATTCAGGGTTGGAAGCAACATCAAACCCCGCATCGTGGTCGATATCCTTAATTATTCTTTTTACATTCCGTGTTGTTCCTACAGGAACCGTACTTTTACATACAACAACAGAATATCCGCTGAGGTTTTCTGCAATCTTTTTTGCTGCATTATACACGTATGATAAATCTGCATACCCGTCACCTCGCCGTGAGGGCGTTCCAACAGCAATGAATATTATGTCTGCATTCTTCACAGCAACACTGTAATCAACAGTAAAAAACAACCTTTCCTTTTCAACATTATTTTTCACAAGAGCCTCAAGACCGGGTTCATATATAGGGATAATCCCTCTGTTTAACTCATCTATCATCTTCTCATTTTTATCAACGCATGTGACATTTACACCGAATTCAGAAAAACAAGCCCCTGATACAAGCCCTACATATCCGGTACCTATCATTACAACGTTCATACCTTGATTCCCCTTTATTGATATAATGAAATACGTCACACATTCTATACATTATAGTATTCCCTGTACCACTTTACAAACTTTTTAATCCCTTCTTCTAAACTGGTTTCAGGCTCGAATCCTGCGTCTTTTTTCAGGTTAGTGATATCTGCGTACGTTTCCACAACATCTCCCGGCTGTAAGGGGAGAAGAGTTTTCTGTGCCCTAATACCGAGCTCTTTTTCAAGAGTTTCTATAAAGATCAGAAGGTCAACAGGTTTATTATTTCCGATATTGTACAGCTTATACGGGGCAAAACTCATTCCAGGATCAGGGTTTTCTCCATCCCATGATATATCCCCTTGAGGTATTTTTCTCATAACTCTGAAAACACCTTCGACAATATCATCTATGTAGGTGAAGTCTCTTTTCATCTTCCCATAGTTATACACTTCGATTTTCTTTCCTTTGAGTATTCTTTCAGTAAATTTGAAAAGAGCCATATCAGGCCTTCCGAAGGGTCCATACACGGTAAAAAACCGAAGCCCTGTGCACGGTATCCGGTAGAGAGAGGAATACGTATGGGCCATCAGTTCACCTGTTTTTTTTGTTGCTGCATAAAGAGAAATCGGGTGGTCTACGTTTTGATGAACTGAAAAAGGCATCTTCGTGTTTGCACCGTAAACCGAGCTGCTTGACGCAAACACAAGGTGCTTCACTCCTGTATGCCTGCAGCCCTCCAAAATATGCATAAAACCGACAATATTGCTTTGAACATAGCTGTGAGGGTTTTTTAAAGAGTAGCGTACTCCTGCCTGGGCACCAAGATGAACGATGATATCATATCGAAATTTTTTGAAGATGCTTTCGACTTCTTCCCGATTTTCAAGGCTAATTTTATAAAAAGAAAACCTGCTGTGGTTCATAAGCTGCTTGAGTCGTGCTTCCTTCAGGGTTACGTCATAGTAATCGTTAAGGTTATCCAGTCCTGTAACGGTATATCCCTCCTCTAAAAGCCTTTGTGAAAGATGATATCCGATAAATCCTGCAGCACCTGTTACAAGAACCTTATCCATCATGGAGCCCCTTTTATTAAGAAAATGGATTGATTAACAATCAGGGCGGCTCACAGAGCCGCCCCTACATATTGTTTCATTTATGTTTTTATTTTTCATATGTTTTGTTGTTCTATTTATCCAGACCATACTAATTATAGATCCACTAACATTACCGGTGATAATACCGAACCATACCCCGTAGATGCCAAGATCCAGTACATATACATAAAAATATGCCATGGGTATTGCAATGCCTGCAAGTCTGAGGACAGTAATGAGCAGAGCAGGGAGGGGCTTCCCCATGGCAAGGAAGAAAGAACGAGCAAGAATAGCTATGGCTGCAAAGATAAATGTAAACTCAACAACCTTTGTCTGGCGCACAGCATACCATACAACTTTGTCAATATTTGTAAAAAAAGGATAGATCACAGGCGCAAAGATAAACATGATCGCAGCAAGTGTAATTACAACCCCTGAAGTTAATAATAAACCGATTTTCCATATATTCTCAACCCTATGAAATTTTTTCCTGCCGAAATTTTGTCCGGTCATCGTGATCATTGATGAAGCAATTGCCAGTATTGGAAATATAATAACTTGATCGAAACGTCCGCAGATCGAAAATGCCGTAAGTGCAAGGCTGTCAAGTGATACCACAATCCTGTTAAAAAAAAGAAAACTCACCGCCATAGTTATATGTCCTGCTGTCTGGGGAAATCCGACAGCAGCAATCTTCTTGATGATCCCGAGATTGGCATTTCTTAATTTCCATTCAACCTGCGCAAGTGTTTTCTTCAGGAAAAAAAATCTTACAACATATGCAGCAGCGACCCCCTGGGATATTACAGTCGCAAGGCCGGCGCCTTTTACCTCCATTTTTAATAAAAAGATAAAGATGGGGTCAAGGATAATGTTTGTTAATGTGGCAATAATCATGGCTCTCATTACTATATCCATAAGCCCCTCTCCCTGAAGTATCCCATTAAAAACATTTCCTATAAGCATCAATGCCATACCCGGAAGGATGAACCTGAAATACTCGAGTGCATGGGTGTAGTAATCTCCTTTTGCACCGAGTATGTTGATAAGCTGTTCATCAAATATGTACCCCAGGGTGATAAGTAAAATAGATATTACCAATGCCATAATAAGCCCTGATTCGGCTGTCCTGTTTAATATATGCGCATTTTTTTCACCGATTGAACGGGCAACGAGTGAGCTTGTTCCGATCAAAATCCCTGATCCAATTGCAATTGCAAGAAAGAGAATCGGAAATACCATGCCGGTACCTCCGACATATGAGGGATCGTTTAAATCAATGCGGCTTATCCAGATTGTGTCCACAATACTGTAGAGCAGGTGGAACATCATACCGGCAAAAATCGGGAGAGCCAGTTTTATCAGGACCTTCAATATGGGTCCGTCAAACATGCCGGAAATTTCTTTTTTTGAAAATGCTTCTTCCCTCAGTCCGTCTGCCAGTCCGTCTGCCAGTTTATCTGCCATAATTACTCCGGTTCGATAGTGATAAGGGTATTTTTCGATTTGTAATATTTTTCAACGGGAAATATAATATAAGATTTTATGATGCTTTATCCAATATTTTCATTACCGCATAGAGTGGATATTTGGAAGGAAGGTAAACTAAATATAGAAATATTTTCAATATTCTGGTAGGGGCAATTCATGAATTGCCCCTACAATTATTTATCAATTTACTTTCAGAATAAATATCATGGAATTACAAGCGCCTTTAACGGATTTCCTTCCCTATTTTTTACCTTTTCCAGCGCCGTGATCAGTTCTTCAAGCTTGAACTTGTGAGTAACAAGGGCATCGACATCGATAAGCTTTGTTGAGATTGCATTAAGCGCCCTGGGCCATGTAAATGGTGCAAGCCATGGAAACTTTATTCTTTTATCCCAGAATGTTGTCTGAAGGGCTGGAACCGGAACAATGTCTTTTTCACCTGGAAGGCCAAAAAATACTATTACCGATCTTCTCCCAGATATTTCAAAGGGCAGTCCCATCACTTCGGGATTTCCAGTTGCAACCAGAACCCTGTCTGCCATCTTTCCATCAGTAAGTTCTGCAATTTTTTTTGTTATATCTGGGACATAGTACTTTGAATTGCTGTCACCTGTATTAAAAATAAAATCTGCACCGTTTTCCTTTGCAACTTCCAGCCGGTAATCACGTGTGCCTATTACGACTACTGTTCCTGCTCCGCTTGACTTAATGAGCTGAGCTTCAGCAAGGCCGATTGGACCCGGCCCTATCACCACACAAAAATCTCCAAGTGTTACTTCAAGGTTCTGAACAGCATACACGGCATCTGCAAGCGGTTCAGAAAATGCACCCTGCTCGTATGTTACATTATCCGGTAATTGAAAAATCGACGTATACTTTGCTTTGGCATACTCAGCAAAAGCTCCATCCACTGATACACCTGAAACGCTTTTATTCTCGCAGAGATTCACCTGCCCTTTCTTACACACCTCACATGCATTGCAGTACTGAACGGGGTCTACAGTAACTCTATCCCCAACTTTGAAAAGGCCCAGGCTTTTTGGGAGTTCGCCGAGTTCTACAATTTCTCCGGAAAACTCATGGCCCAGAACAAGGGGGCCTTTGCCATCTGATGTTTCAAGGGGACTCATCCCCCAGTAGTATGCAATATCAGATCCACATATTCCGCATGCCCTCACCTTTACCAGCACCTCATCAGGGCCAACCTCCGGGATATCGATTTCTTCATACTTCATATTTAACGACTCGTGAAAAACCATTGCTTTCATTTTGCCTTTCATGATATACTCCTAAAGTGGACAAGCCACTTTCTTGATTATAAAGATTTACTTGCCTGAAAGGCAAGAAAATCAGGATTAAGGTACTATAGGATAATTTCACATTACAGAAGGGCAGGCAACAGGGCTTGCCCCTACATATTAAGCTTTGTAAAGAGGGAGTCAAGATACTTTTTTGAATCTTCTGTAATCTCCCATGCATTCGCCCAGTAACAGAGGTCAATTGTCCACCATTCGGATGTATAACCAGCTTTTACTATAGCAGGAATCAATTCTTCAAAATTTATAACACCGGTGCCGAAGGGGGCATGTACTGATGTATGATTGTCATGTAGTTTATTATCCGAATCGATAATATGAACATCACCGATCATACCATCTATCATCTCAAAAAATTCGAGCTGTCCGCCTTTCAGCACCTCCTTTGTACCGTACTGGTTAGCTCCAACTACAGCGCACATTTGAACATGGCAGGTATCAACCAACAGCTTAAAATTATCCATACCAACATTGTTTATCATTTTGATGATTTCAGATGGTTTGTTAAAGATGTATCCGGGCTCAAACTCCCAGACCACGAGGATACCTGCCTTTTTTGCCTTTTCAGCGCACTCTTTAAACATTTCAACAACCCTGTCCCATGTCTCCCCATATTTAAAATCTCCCGGATAGGGGGTTTCTGTTACTGTATCAACCCGTATTATGGATATGCCGCAGTCAACACTCATCTCAAGACTTTTATCAAATGCTTCCACGTACTTCTGTGCAACCTCGCTGCCACCCGTTGCAAAAGGATAGCCCCATAAATCTGCTGCATAACTATTTATTGTAAGACTATAGGCACTAAACAGCTCAACAAGTTTTTTCCGATCATCTTTTGTCGGATACAGGTCATAATGCCCATGGGGTTTAAATCCACCCAGAGCAAGCCCGTCAAACTTTAATTCTCCAAGCCGCTTTGCAACTTCTTCCATTGTTATTGGATTATCTGCGTACTCACCAAAAGTGTATGCCCACGTCCCGATAGATAATTTGGCTCCCATATATCCCCCTTATATAATTGCTTTTTATATTTAAATCTGATATTTTGCATTATATAAAATATTCAACTCTATCGCACTTATCTACTCTACGAAGAAAGCCTTTAGAAAATTCAAACCCTTTTTTGCAAGCTCCACATTGCTTTTTTCAGTTTCTCTCCAGATAGATGCAGCCCGCGCAATAACTTCAACATCAGGTGTAAATGACTCTATTACCAGATACCTGTCATACGTAACCCTTCGAAGTGCATGCCTAACTCCCTTCCAGTCAACGTTACCTGTTCCAGGGGCACCCCTGTCATTTTCACATGCATGAACATGGTAAAGAAGTTCCCCTGCTTCGAAAATTGCAGCCGAAAGACTTTTTTCCTCTATATTCATATGAAAGGTATCAAGATGTATCTTGAGCATAGGACTGCCCACATCATTTACCATTCGTTTTACATCAGCACATATATTTATGAAATCCGTTTCAAAACGATTAAGCGGCTCAAGCGCAAGATATACACCCCTGTCCTCCGCATATTTACACACTTCCTTTAAATTCCTTACAACAATCGCCCACTGCTCCCTCTTTGCATTTTGAGTTTCCGCATTTGCTCTCCCCACAGCTGAATAAAGCGGACCTGCGAATAAATCAACTTCAAGATCATTACAGGCATTTATACAATCCTTGATATAGTTTTTTGCAGTTTCCTGTTTATCTTTGCTTCCTCTCAGGTCTCTCCCTGTTCCAAAAGTACCGCAGACAGAACTGCACTCGAGCCCGTTGTCTTTCATTACTTTCAGTGCTTCCTTATAATCAAAATCCCCTTTATTCTCAAGAGCAATTTCGACTCCATCAAATCCCATCTCTCTGAACTGTTTCATCAGCTTTATACTCTGGTTGTTAAAGGGTGACGCAAATAAAAAGGTATTAATTCCAAATTTCACTGTTTTACCCCCGTCAATATTGAATATTTATTTATTAATACATGATTTCCTGCCATTTCTTTGTATCCGCTGCCATGATAATAGCATCGCATATCACTGCTGCCTTATAGCCATCTTCAAAGGTTGCAACATACGGAGAAAGCTCAGTCCCGTTCACATGTGCATCAACAATATGGTATGCTTCGTGGACAAAGGTGTTCTCCCACCCGATTATGTGGCCATGGGGCCACCATTTATCTATATAAGGGTGATGCGACTCTGTTACATCAACTGCATGAAATCCACGGGTGTCCTTCGGATCATCATCCCTGTAGTATACATTGAGAAAATTGAGATTTTCCAGATCAAAATAGATGCTCCCGTTTTCGGCATTTATTTCAAAATACTCGTAATTTTTTCTCCCTGGACAGAAGCGCGAGCCTTCAAGAAACCCGATTGCTCCATTTTCAAACTCTACAAGAGCAACAAATGCATCATCAACATCAACTTTCTCTTTTTTCTGCGGATTATCCGGCAATGGCCTCTCCTTTACAAAGGTTTTCATAATCGACTGAACACCTGCCGGTTCACCGCAGAGGAACCGTGCAAGATCAACGATGTGTGAAAAATCTCCAAGGGCACCGCTTCCTGCCACTTCTTTGTTTAGCCTCCATACCTTTTCAAACGAAGGATCAACAATCCATTCCTGAAGGTACTGAGCCCTGAAATGAAAGATTTTTCCCAGTTTTCCACTGTCAATAATGTCCCGTGCAAGACGTACTGCAGGAATAGTACGGTAGTTGAATGCACATATATTTTTCACCCGGGCATTATTAACGGCATCGAGCATCTGCTTTGCCTCCCCTGCATTTCTTGCAAGTGGTTTTTCACAGATAATCGTTTTCCCTGCCTTTGCAGCTTCTATGCATGGCTCTGCATGAATATTATTCGGTCCATTATTATCAAATATCGCGATGCGCTCATCCTCAATAATATCATGCCAATCAGTTGTATATCCTTCATACCCGTATCTTTTCGCAGCTTCGCTGACAGCCGCTTTATTTCTTCCTGCAATTTTTACAAGTTTTGGTATAGCCGGGGGAGGCCAGAAAATATAGGGCATCTGCTTATAACCATTTGAGTGGGCTTTTCCCATAAAGGCATATCCAAGCATTCCAACTCCCACCTCGGGGATATCTTCAATTTTACCGGTCGTTTTTCCCATTGTAACAAAGCCGACATCTTTATCATTTTTTTCAGCCATCTTTCCCTCTATTTAATTCGAATTTCATTTTATCTGCCATCTTTCCTGATACTCCTTTTTTACTGATTCAACAGTATTGAATTATCTTAAAAATAAGTAATTTTTTCATCTGGAATTACATAAATAAATATTTTATTATGCCCACCACATTTCACCAACACCTTCATATAAAAGGACATCCTTTAAGAACTGCACCGCTTTATTAAACCCTTCATTTGCTGACATGAGAGGGTCTTCATGTTCGATACTGATTACTCCATCATACCCGACAAGCCGCAGATTGCTGACAAAACTGTTCCACCAGAGCTTGTCGTGGCCGTATCCGCAGGTCCTGAAGGTCCATGCCCTATGTGCTATATCACCGTAATGTTTCCAGTCATTTACCCCTCGCCACTCCACAACTCCTTTATCAACCCTGCTGTCTTTCGCATGCACATGGATAATGATGTTTCCCATTAATTTTATTGCAACCAGTGGATCTATTCCCTGCCAGAAAAGGTGGCTCGGATCAAAATTACAGGATATCTCCTCACCAACTGCATCTCTCAACTTTAAAAGTGCTTCCGGATTATACACAACATCCCCGGGGTGCATTTCAAAACCGAATTTCACCCCAGAATCCTTCCCGATTTTTACCATCTCTTCCCAGAATGGGATCACCTTTTTTTCCCACTGCCAGTTTACACAATCATCAAAATATGGAGGCCATGGACATGTGATCCAGTTAGGATATTTTGCATCCTCCCCTGCGCCGGGACAGCCCGCAAATACATTGATAACCTTCACACCAATCTTTTCTGCGAGCTTTACTGTGTTTATCAAGTCGTTTTTATGCTCATCTGAAAACTTTGTATCCGGGTGAAGGGGATTACCATGAACCGATAATGCACTTATTTCAATATCCTGAGATTTGTACCCATCAACAAACTTTTTCAATGCACTCCCATCTTTTAATAAAGCCTCCGGGTCACAATGAGTTTTTCCTACAAACCCCCCGGTGCCCGGCTCAATTGCGCTGCATCCTGCAGCCTTCGCAGCCTTTACCGCATCTTCCCACGATTTATCACTAAAGCAGTTTGCCATTACACCTAACTTCATTCTTCCATCCTCCTTGTTTCTTTAATGTTTGTAACTATTCAGCAGGCTATTACACTTATGCTATGCATTCTTCTGTTTCGGAATCAAATAAGTGCGATCTGCTTATGTTAATATTTGCATAAACTGTCTCACCTAATTTAATCATATATTTTGGAGGAGCAATTGCCCTGAAGTTAATATTATCAATTTTTAGATTTAAAATGTCTTCTGCACCCATGCTCTGGCTAAAATACACAGCACATTTAAATGAATTAACTTTCTGTTTTTCCCTGGATATTTCAATATCTTCCGGTCTTATCCCTAAAATTATATTTTTCTTATTATATTTTTTAAGCACGTTACGATGCTTCTCAAAAATACCTAAAACCATTTCCTTTTTCCCAATAATTAAGGTATCTTTTTCTATAGCTGATTTAAACAAATTAATTGCAGGACTCCCGACGAATTTAGCAACAAAAACATTTTTTGGTGAGTTATATATTTCATCAGGTGTGCCAATTTGAAGCATCCTCCCCTCGTTAAGTACTGCTATTCTATCACCCATTGTCATTGCTTCAACCTGGTCATGAGTGACATAGAAAAAAGTAGACCCAAGATCAAAATGAAGCCTTGAAAGCTCTCGCCTCATTTCTTCTCTTAATTTTGCATCTAAATTAGATAAAGGTTCGTCCATAAGAAATACCTTTGGAGTCCTGACCATTGCCCTGCCTAGAGCTACACGCTGCATTTCACCCCCACTTAAATTGACTGTTTCTCTTTCCAAAAGGTGTTCTATATGTAAAATTCTAGAAACTTCAGAAACTTTCTTTTTGATTTCTGATTTTGTAAAACTTCTAAGTTTAGATTTTAACGGAAACTCTAAATTTTGCCGTACAGTATAATGGGGATAGAGGGTATAGTATTGAAATACAAATGCTACATCTCTTAAAGCAGGGGTAAAATCGTTTACCGAAATATTATCCAGAAAGACTTCACCTTTATCCTGCTTTTCTAATCCAGCAACCAATCTTAAAGTCGTTGTTTTCCCTGCTCCTGTTGGTCCCAGTAATACAAAAAACTCTTTATCTTTAATTTCTATATTCATATCATTTACCGCGGTTACATCACCAAAAGTCTTTGTCAGTGAAATTAATTTTACTCCAGCCATTAAAATACTCCAGGTTCATTGATGTTTATATTATTGAATTTCCTGTTTCTTTATCAAAAATACTTATTCTCTCCATATCAAAACCAACAAATGCAGCTTCTCCAATGTCTGGCTTTATAGTTGGTATTGTACGAACTTTAATCTTTTCGACCCCTAAACTTACATCTACGATGTTATATGATCCAGTTTCCTCGATAACGTAAACTTTTACGTCAAGATAATTTTTTTCTTTCCTCATACTGAAGGTAACATCTTCAGGTCGGATCCCTAAAACCAGTTTTTTATCTTCATAAATTTTACTCAATAGTGTATTTTGAAGTTTATTGGTTATTGAAATATACATATTATCCGATAACAATTTCAGCACAAGCTTGCCATTTGAATCTCTTGAAGGTTCGCAATTTATGAAGTTCATTCCAGGGCTTCCTATAAAATTCGCTATAAATAGATTTTCTGGTTTTGTATATATTTCATAAGGTGTTCCAATTTGCTGTAGAACACCCATATTCATTATAGCAATACGGTCCCCCATAGACATTGCTTCAACCTGGTCATGCGTTACATATACAGTAGTAGCCCCTATATCAATGCAGAGTTTTTTAAGCTCTATCCGCATTTCTTCTCTAAACTTTGCATCCAGAGTTCCTATCGGTTCATCAAGTAAAAAAGCTTTTGGTCTTCGAACAATTGCTCTCCCCAGAGCTACTTTCTGCATATCCCCCCCTGAAAGTTCTTTTGGCTTTTTATGCAGTACATGTTTTATTTGAAGAAGCTCTGCAACTTTATTAACCTCCTCTCTTATTTTTTCTTTATCATACTTCTGTGCCTTTAATGGAAAAGCTATATTATTATAAGCTGTTAAAATAGGATAAAGAGCATACAACTGGAAAACAAATGCTATATCTCTGTGAGAAGCTCGTATTGTAGTAACATCCTTTCCATCTATTAAAATTTTGCCTTCATCTACTATTTCTAAACCTGAAATACACCTTAGTGTAGTAGTTTTCCCGCAACCGGATGGGCCCAGCAGAACTAAAAACTCCCTGTCCTTTATATACAGAGTTAAATCATTTACTGCAACAAGATCGCCAAATCTCTTAATAATGTTTTGCAAGATTATTTCTGCCATCTAGAATCTCCAATCAGGATTTAAACTCTCATTTAAGCATATCTCTGTATTGTTTAACAGAATTTTGACGTTATATTGTTGTGATTATATAAAAATCTATTTTTATGTTAGCTTTCATGTATCAATAGGCAAAAATTATCTCATGTGAGAAACGAACATATAACCACCGGTACCAGTTAAGAGAATTGTAAAGCCAAAACTATATAATTGAAATATTAATGGTTGACAAAGCGAAACAATACCAAAAATCATAATACCTATAAAAACTGGCTCTAAATATTTTCTTTTTAAGATTTTAAATTTCCAAAAGGTTATTCCAATTAAAATAAAAAACCCAATACTAATAATTAATTTTATCATATCTTTTTCCTATTTCCTTATTGCCCCGAATGTAATGCCTCTTACAAGATGTTTCCTCAGAATTATAGTAAAGATCATTGCTGGCAGTAAGAAAAGGAATGTTCCTCCTGCTGCTGCCCCCCAGTCATATCCCAATACTCCCATCTGATAAGGCAGCCAGGCAGGCACAGTCTGCGCGTATTTCCTTGAAAGAATAAATGCAAATGCATATTCATTCCATGCATATATGAAACAAAATACAGATGTAGCCGCTATTCCGGTTGTTGCTTGCGGAACAACAATCTTTCTGAATACCTGAAAACGGGTATACCCGTCAACCATTGCTGCTTCCTCATATTCAATGGGTATTTCATCAATAAATCCCTTCATTACCCAAACAGCAAATGATACATTAAAGGCAGTGTATAAAAGAATAAGACCTATATGTGTGTCAGTTAGATTTAATGCTCTAAACATAAGAAAAACCGGGATAACCACCACCACCGGAGGCAGCATTCTGGTCGTCAGTATAAAAAATAACCAGTCATCTTTACCTTTAAGCTTACCCCTTGAAAAACCGTATGCAGCTAAAGTTCCTATGATTATTGTGGTTAAAGTACTTCCTATAACAACGATAATGCTGTTTAAATATCTTCTTGGAAAATCACCCTTCCTCACAATTTCTTCGTTCGTATCCTTGTAAATGAGACGCTCATACCACTTCATATTAAAAACTTCTTCTTCTGAAAAGGCTCGACCGGGTGGTAAGGGAGTTCTAGAAGTAAATATTCTTATATAACTTGTTATTGTTGGTTTAAATAGTATTTTCGGCGGATAATCCCTGATATGCACCCACGGTTTAAAAGAAGTGTGTACTATAAAGAACAATGGTATTAAGTAAACAAAAGTAATTATACAGATAAGGAATATTAATAAGAAGTGAACAATATTTTTTTTCTTACTAACACTTTGTTTCATAAACTATTCCTCTCATTAATAAATCCTTATTGCTTTGCTTTATTAAGATATTTAACAAAAATAAGCGTAATTGCTAAAACCATTATTAACATTATATAACCGATTGAAGAACCAAAACTTGTATTCCAGGTTACAAATGAAACATTGTATAAATGCATAGACAACAGCGGAGGAGCCATCGCACCCCTGCCCGTTATTCCCATCGGTAGATCAAATATTTTAAATGCCTCTATTGTACGAAATATCAAAGCAAGCATAAGAATCGGATACACCATCGGTAGAGTTATTCGGGTAAACTTAAACCACCATGAAGCCCTGTCAATCTCTGCAGCCTCATATAAATATTTTGGTACAGCAGAAAGCCCTGCCAGTGATAAAAGCATAACAAAAGGTGTCCACATCCACACATCTGCTATCACAATAGAGTATAGGTTTCTTGAAGGATCCGAAATCCAGTCGATCCTGCCTAACCCTAATAAAAAGTTAAACATGCCCCAGTTAGGTTCATAAAATAATCTCCACCTCAAACCAACTATTACAGGAGACATGGTCATTGGCAGGATTAGAAGAGTTGTTATAAAACCCCTGCCTTTAAATTTTGTCTGCAGAAGTAGAGCAAAACCAAAGCCAAGTATCATCTCTCCGGCAACCGACATAATAACATACTTTGCTGTAGTAATAAATTTAACCCACATCTCCGGATCTGTTAAAACACGAGCATAGTTTGCTATTCCTATCATTTCTGGATTCTTACCCCAGATATTCGTCATTTTTGCAGTATACTTAGTAAAACTTAGAAATAATGACCAGAATAGCGGGAATACATTTATAGAAATGAGCAAAACAAGTGTTGGCAGAATGAACAGCCGCATTAATGTCTTATCACTCATTGAATGGTAATGAGCTTCCATATCTGAACCTTGATTTTCTTTCAATCTACTACTCATATATTTATTCCTTCTGATACTTTTAACGTTGCTTGCTTCCCTCTGAAGAATACCCGGGGAAGCAAGCTGTCATTACCAAATATCAATAGTATTCTGATTAATAGTATCCTGATTAATAGTATCCTGATTAGTAGTAGCCTGCTTAATAGTATCCTGATTAGTAGTAGCCTGCCTCTTTAAAGACTGACTCCCACTGCTGCGTACATTTGTCTAAAGCTTCTTCAGCGGTACCCTTGTCTCCAATTACATAATCAGCAATTGTTTCACTAAATGTTCTCAAAAGCACATCATATTCAGGGCATGCCCACCAATCCTTAAAAATTTCCATTGATTTCTTAAATGCAGGATTATAAGGAGTTGCATTAAGGAATTCATCAGATGCCAAAGTTTCTGCATGGCAGGTATAACCACCTAATAAAGCCCATTCCATCTGCGTATCAGGCTTTATAAACCATTCCAGCCACTTAAAGGCAAGATCCTGTTTCTTCGAATAGGTAATTACCGAAGCACCCTGACCTCCAAGAGCTGCAAACTGTCTTACTTTGCCGTCCGTGCCTTTTTGTGGAGGACAGGCAAAATACCCAGTATCCCTGGCATATGGACATGTTGCTTCATTTGCAAGAGCAGGAAAGAATGCAAGGTAGTTACACGTCATTGGAACTATACCTGCTGTATAAGTATCATTACACTTCACGAAGAATGCATCACCAAATCCCGGGGGTGTGAACTGAAAGAGTTCTTGATAATACTCTATTCCGGCAATAGCGCCTTTAGAATTGAGCAAACCATCAACTTTATACGTTGAATAATCACCAAGTTCCCCACCAAACGACCAGATAACCTGTTCAGCAAACATTGCGAGTGAATCATATCCATTGTCACCATATATTGCAACCCCATAGAAACCATTATCCGGATCATGGAAAAACTCGGCTATATCTTTGAGCATATCCCAGGACTTTGGAACACCCAGCTCATATCCAAATTGGGCTTTGAAGTCAGCCTTGTTATCCGGATCTTCAAAAAGATCCATACGATATGCCCACGCAAGTGCATCGCCTTCACATGGAACAGCAAAGTATTTTCCTGATCCCTTAGGATATTCTGCAAAATAAGTTAAAGATGCTGGAGTAAAGGTCTTGTCAACTTTATGCTTCTTAATCCAATCGGTTAATTCCACATAGTGACCATTTACTGCCATATTTCCAATATCCTGGCTGTCACCAACTATAATATCCCAAGCATCACTACGGGCAATCATCTCCGTATTATATTTTTGAACAAATGTTTCCCATGGCGTTTGCTCAACAATAACTTTTATACCTGTCTCGACAGTAAAGCCCTCAGAAAGCTTTTCGAGGTAATCTGCCGGTGCCCATTGTGCCCAATGGATTGTAATAAACTGTTCTTCAGGAGGTTTTTCTCCACTGCCAGCAAACAAAACGCCTGCTGCAACTGATAAACTTAGCAAAACTAATATTGACCAAAAAAATATCTTTTTCATTTTTGTCTCCTTTTCTCAATAATTATTTTTAATATAATACGCACCCGCCCAAAGTTCCTGAGATTTACTTGATAATTAAAACCTTCAAATACTAATTTTTTTAAGCATACTCAAGTAATTCTCATTGATACTTTATTTCATCACCTCCTTTTACTTGTAATTTTTGTTATACATGTAACGGTAACAACATTTTTTGATGCCTTTGTAAGAAACAATATAATATTCAAGTAAACTTCTTTGAACCTTTAACTTTTTTCCTCTTCTATAACTCTTATAATTTTACTTTTTCCCTCTACTTCATCGAATTGATCAATTTCAAAGATGGCTTTTCTTACATCTTGTTCCAGTGCATTGTGGGTCAGCATGACAAGCGGTACATGCTCGTGTTCTTCTTCAGTTTCTTTCTGTATTACCGATGCAATACTTATGTTATTATTTCCCAGTACCCCTGCGATTTTTGAAAGCATACCCGGTCTGTCGAGAACATTAAACCTGAAATAATACCGTGTCCTGCTCCGGGCAAAATCTATCTGATGGAGGTTCTGAAAAAAATAATAGCTGTTCCTATTATACTCAATATTGTTTTTTACCTTCAGGGCAATATCGGTTATATCCGCAACTACTGCACTGGCAGTAGGATTTGCGCCTGCTCCTTTTCCGTAATACATTGATTTGCCGAGAAAATCCGAATATACCATGATTGCATTATCTTCCCAGCTAACCCCTGCAAGGGGATTTTCCTTACTGACGAGTGCGGGGTGAACCTTGACCAACACCCCTCCATCATATCTCTCTGCAATAGCAAGGAGTTTTAACACAAAACCAAATTCGCATGAATATTGAATATCTTTTTTATCTATATTTTCAATCCCTTCTACAAATACTTCTGAGATGTCCACAAAAGTATTAAATGCCAGAGAGGATAAAATAGTAATTTTGTGGCGTGCATCACCGCCGGATATATCAAGAGAGGGATCTGCCTCAGCAAATCCGAGTTCCTGGGCTGTTCTTAACGCTTCATCAAACCCAATACCATCTTTTGTCATTTTGGTAAGGATAAAATTCGTTGTTCCATTTACTATACCAATAATTTTCTCTATTTGATTTCCTACAAGCGCTTCTCTTATGGTTTTGATAATTGGTATGCCTCCCGCTACAGAAGCTTCATACCCAAATTCCACCTGATTATCAACTACCGCCCTCAGTATTTCTTTACCATGCTCTGCAAAGAGGGCTTTATTCGCTGTAACAATATGTTTTTTCTTACGAATTGCTCTTAACATAAGTTCTTTTGAGACTGTAGTCCCTCCAATGAGCTCTGCTATGATATCAATATCGGGATCCGAGATAACCTCATCAGGATTCTGTGTAAAGACTGAGTCAGGTACATCCAGTGCCTTTTTTACGTTACTATTTTTGTCTGCTGCCTTTTTTATCATTATATCAATATTTGACTTTTTTCCGATGAGCTTTTGATTTTTTTTCAGAAGCCTGTAAACACCAGCACCTACAGTGCCTAAACCGAGAATCCCAACCTTGACTTTTTTCATATTTATTCTTTTTGGGGGCAGCCACATGGGGCTGCCCCTACAGATAATTGGTTGCAACATGGGGGCAATTCGTGAATTGCCCCTACGATTTTTGGAACAAATACCGAAAATAGATTTTATGATTTTTTTGTCAGGTAAAACTCTACACGGCGGTTTCGTGTCCTTCCCG
>JAUVYC010000144.1 GCA_030603285.1 Spirochaetota bacterium | reverse complement strand
TAAATATGTATAGTACTGGAGAACAGGTGAGGGTATCCTCTGGTATTGATCGTATTTATTCTTTTTTAAAAACTGTTTATTGTGTACTTTCTTGAAGCTGGTTTAAAACTTCTCCAAGTTGTTTTATATATTCTCCATACCCGGCAAAGTCCCCTTCATTAAGCATTTTCTGTGCCTGGTTAAAATGAGAGGCTGCTTTTTGAACGAGTTCCTGAATATTTATTCCAACCAGGGGTTCAGTTACCTCAACCACTTCCTTTTCAGGCATTGTGATTTCAGGTGCGCCAAAGGTCTTGTACAGCGCATCTTCAAGGGTAAGGCCGATTTCTATATTGTCCTGATATCCGATGATAACACGCTTTAATTCCGGGAGCTCACTCTGTTCAGCCCTCAGGTAGATCGGTTCCACATAGATGAGAGAGTCTTTAATAGGAATAACAAGCAGATTTCCCCTGATTACACTCGAACCCTTCTGACCCCACAGCGTAAAGAGCTGTGAAATTTCCGAATTCTGATCTATTCTTGATTCGATCTGAAGGGGCCCATAGATAAGTTTTTCTTTTGGGAACTTGTATTCAATTATCCTCCCGTAATTTTCGGGATCACACTTGGCTGCCATCCATGCAAGCATATTATTTTTATTTATTGGGGTAAATGGAAGAATGAGAACAAATTCTTCATTCTGGCCGTTATCAGGAAATTTAATGATCGTATAGTAGGGAATCATATCAGTTTCCTCTTCCCCGTAGATTTCCCTCGGTATGTGCCATTTATCTTCCTTGTTATAGAAAACCTGAGGATCGGTCATGTGATATGTTGAATAGAGGTCTGCCTGAACGGAAAAGATGTACAACGGATACCTGATATGTTCAAAAAGGCCTTCAGGCATCTCACTGATGTCTTTGAACAAATTTGGAAAAATATTACTGTATGTCTGGATAAGAGGATCTTCATTATCGATGATGTAAAACTGTACATCCCCTGTATATGCATCTACTATTATTTTCACCGAATTCCTAATATAGTTATATCCGTCCTCGTGAGGATTTGAATAGGGGAACCGGTCAGTCCTGGTGTATGCATCAACAATCCAGAAAAGCCTTCCGTCATGAACTACCAGATATGGATTGGGGTCAAACTGTAAGAAGGGTGCGATTTTCGGCACTCTTTCCTGAATACTCCTGTACACCATGAGCCTGCTGTCAGGGTTGAGGTATTGGGTAAAGATAATTTCAAGGCTTTTCATCTGTATTGCAAAAAGGAACTTTCTCATGGAATTCTTTATCTCGATCCCTCCTCGTCCTTCATACTGGGTTGTTACATTGGTATCGCCCTTTGGATAATCAAATTCGGGAAGTTTTGTATTGACAATGACATAGGGGATTGTTTGCTCACCATAGTATATTTCAGGCCGATCAAGCCGTAAGGGCACAGAGATCTTTGGAGGTATATCCTTTACGATTAATACTGGCAATCCTTCTTCGCCGATCTCGTTTACCGGAGCCATTACAAGACCATACCCGTGAGTATACTGAAGCTTTTCATTTACCCATGTTTTTGCTTCTGTAGGTATTTCCTCGTAATTTATTTCCCGTGCAGACAACATCACCTGCCTGTAGTCATCACCAAAATGGTACCGATCAAAATCAACATCGTAAAAATCGTAGTAGAGCCTGAACTCCTGAATCTGGGAAAATGTTGCCTTGAGCGGCCGGTGATCCCATAACCGGATATTCTTCATAATTCCCTCTTCAGGGGCAAAATCGGCAGCAGTTAATGATTTTGCCACCGGAAAGGCTTCCCGTTCAATGGTATCAAGATTAAACGCTTTTCGTGTAAAGTTGATATTGTGCTTTATATAGGGGAGTTCTCTCACGAGCTCATTCGGCTGTACAGAGATCTTCTGTACTATTCCGGGGAGCATGCCTGTAATTACAATTGCGGCTCCGATTAAGAGTCCAAACCCGATAAGCGGCTGTTTAAAACTCCGTTTTTTAATACCAAGATAGGTCATAACTGTAATAAAAAGCGTAACAACAATCATGATGAAATATGCAGGCCGTGAGATCTTAATATCAACAAACCCCGCACCATATATGACCCCTCTTTTTGAAAAAAGAAGCAGATATACCTTTAGCCAGTAATTCCATGCAATGATAATGGTAATTAAAAGAATAAGAAAAATGATATGTTTCTTTGATTGATCGGTCATAGTGAGTTTATTGGTCTCAAACGAGATATTGCCTGATATCAGGTAGAGAAAACTTACAGCAACGATAGTCAGAATAACGGTGCCCAGACTCCATGCTTTAAGAAATAGATAGATTGGCAGGGTAAATGCGTAGAACGATATATCTCTATGTAAAACGGGGTCAGCGAGGTTGAAATCCGTTTTATTCAAATATTTTAAAACAATTTCCCATCGGCCGCTCCCATTCTTGGCCATTATGAGACCGAGTATGAGAAGACCAATGACTGAAATAATGACTCCAACCTTTTTACTGATTTCAACAGGGACACCTCCCTGCTGTATCTTTATGCTCTGTATATTCCCTTTTTTAAAAGCGATGATAAAATTAATACCGGCAAATAACAAAAAGATAATAAAAAAAGTAAACCAGAGCGCTATTTTTGTCCATAATATCGTCGTGTAAACATTTTCATACCCTAGTTCGCTGAACCAGGTAACGTTGAGCCATATTTTTGTGCCCACAAAAAGAGCGATAATTACAAAGATAATTATTCCCATCAAAAAAAGTAATTTTACACCTGTTTTCATTTTTTAACCTTACCTTTCATTTTAGATTTAGTTTCTGTTGAACATTCTGAAGAAAGGAGAATCCTTTGATCAGTAAAAGTACCAGAAACTAATTATGTTAATATAATAAATTCTTACATATTTTGTTAACCAGAAAAGCATAGAGAACACAGAAAAACTATTAAAATCTTCTACATTTTACTTTTAAAAGTTTATTTATCGAAATTTCTGTGCCTCCATGACTCTGTGGCTTAATAGGTACCATACTTTTTAGTAAATTCACAAATCAGGCAGATTTTTCTTCTTCTTTATCCGTCTCTCTCAACAAAAGGGGGTTTACTTTTTTCCCTATTACATCACCTGTTATAAGAATTTTCGAGACATCTTCCCTTGAAGGAACCTCATACATCAAGTTGAGCATAATTCCCTCAAGAATGGATCTGAGGCCCCGTGCTCCTATATGTCGTTTGAATGCTTCATTAGCTATTTCATTGATACTATCCGGCGTAAACTCAAGATTAACGCCTTCAATTGCAAAGGCCTTTTTATACTGTTTTACAAGAGCATTTCTCGGTTCAACGAGGATTTTCTTCAATTCATTTTTATCAAGATCATGGAGAGGCGCTATAACCGGCAGCCTGCCGATGAATTCCGGGATGAGTCCAAACTGGATGAGGTCATCAGGGTGAACAAGCTTAATAATTTCGTCGAGCTTTTTTTCATCCTTCTTTTTCACATCAGCACCAAACCCGATCGATTTGTTTAATACTCGCCTTTCGACAATTTTGTCAAGTCCGATAAAAGCCCCGCTGCAGATAAATAATATGTTCTTTGTTTCGATCTTGAGCATTTCCTGGTGCGGATGTTTTCGCCCTCCCTGAGGAGGTACAGACGCAGCGGTCCCTTCAATGATTTTTAACAGCGCCTGCTGTACACCCTCACCCGATACATCACGGGTAATTGACGGGTTTTCGCTCTTTCTTGAAATCTTATCAATTTCATCGATATAGATTATCCCCAGTTCCGCCTTTTCAATATTATCTCCTGCGTTTTGAATGAGCTTAAGGAGAATGTTTTCTACATCCTCACCTACATAGCCGGCTTCTGTCAGGGTCGTGGCATCAGCAATGGTAAATGGAACATTGAGTTTGCGTGCAAGGGTCTGTGCAAGGAGTGTTTTGCCGCTTCCTGTAGGACCTATCAGAAGAACATTGCTTTTTTCAAGATCAACATCATCCCGCTTCCTGCTTCTCAGGTGGTTTATTCTCCTGTAATGATTATAAACAGCAACAGATAATATTTTTTTCGCATACTCCTGGCCAATTACATATTGATCTAAAAACTCCTTAATTTTCATAGGTTTTGGAAGATTCTCGAGGTTAAGATGTGAAACATCGATTTCCCCTACAAACATAATATCTGTACAGAGCTCTATACATTCGTCGCAGATAAAAACCCCCCCAGGACCTGCAACCATCTTCCTTACCTTGCTCTGGTCCTTTCCGCAGAAAGAACATACCTTCTTTTCATTATCAGGATACTTTCCCATATTTCATCCTTCAGCTGTATATTAATATTAATGAATATGTTAAAAAAACTGTGCCATACAATAGACAACAGACATCATTTTTTAATATCGACGAAATTAAGAAGATTTATTTGTTTTTTTAGATTGAAATACGAGTTTTACTCTGTAATATAGAATACTTTCCATAAAATATCAATTTTTTTAAAGAAACATCAGTTAAAGTGCTTACTTTTTTATTGGAAACTAACTCGTTTTATGTTTATGCCGTTCAAGAACCTCATCAACAAGGCCGTACTCAGTAGCCTCCCGTGTTGACATATAAAAATCCCTGTCGGCATCCCGGTGAATCCTTTCATGGCTCTGACCTGTGTGTTTCACGAGTATTTCCTCTATCAGCTCCCGATATCTAACGATTTCTTTTGCAGCAATTTCTATATCTGTTGCCTGTCCCTGAGCTCCTCCCAGCGGTTGATGGATCATGAGCCGCGCATTGGGCAGAGCATACCGTTTGCCTTTTTTCCCTGCACACAGGATGACAGCAGCCATACTTGTGGCCTGGCCGATACAGATCGTTGAAACATCGGATCTCACATACTGCATGGTGTCATAAATAGCAAGCCCGGCTGTGATGAACCCACCAGGGCTATTTATGTAAAGAAAAATATCCCTGTCAGGGTCTTCCCCTTCAAGAAACAGAAGCTGAGCAATCACCAGATTTGCAGTTATATCAACAATTTCCGAGTCAATAAAGACGATTCTGTCTTTCAATAATCTTGAATATATATCATAGGCCCGTTCACCCCGGCTGGACTGTTCTACAACCATTGGTACAAGTGCCATTAATTGTTCCCTCCTTCTTCTTTCTCATATTTAAGCTTTTTAACACTATTAAATTTTGCATTTTTGTAAACAAGGTCAAGTGCTTTGTTAAGCTTCAATCGGCGTTTAAGCTTATCTGTCGATTTGTTTTCAAGCATTGTGTTTTTAACCGTCTGAATGTCCTGTTTAGTGCTTTTCGCATATTTTTCAATTTCCTCGTCCGACTCTTCACCCGTTACATTCAGATTTTCTTTTTTAGCAATTTCAGCTAATATCAATTCATGTTTTAGATTGTTAACAGCCCTGGGCATCAGGTTGTTTCTATATTCTTCATATTTTTTTTCATCCTTTTTAAGCTTTTCCAGGTCAATCCTGTATACAGGTGCAATATCATAGAGCAGACGGTTAATCTCGGAATTTACCATCGTTTCCGGAAGCTCTACCTGGGTTTTTTGAGTAAGCTTTTTCAGGAGTTCCTCCTTGGTTTTATCTTCCGAAAAGCGTTCTGCCTCTTTCTCAAGCTGCTGCTTAATGTTAGTCTTTAATTCCTCCAATGACTCTGTATCACTGATATCTTTTGCAAAGTCATCGTTCAGTTCAGGGAGCTCCTTTTTCTTAACATCATTCACTGCCACGTGCAGCTGTGCTATATATTCCTTTTCTTTATCATCCTCAATATATTTATGGTTTATTGTTATGTTTTTTTCATCACCTTTAGAAAGGCCCACAAGCTGTTTTGCAAGCTCGTTTTCATTATTATCAAGAAAAATAGTCTGGTTCTTTTTTTGGTTTTTCCTGTTTCCCTCAGGTGTCACCTCCTCATAGTCAATAACCACGTAATCTCCAATTTTTGCCTTGCCCTCTATGCTCACAAGAGTAGCAAAATGTTTCCTCAAGTTTTCAATTTCTTCATTTACCCTATCTTTACTCACTGTGTAGATATACTTCTCAGAGGTTATACCTTTATATTCAGCCAAATTTATTTCCGGCATCACATCGAATTCAGCTTTAAAAGAAAAATCTCCGTCAACTGTTAAATCACCCATCTCAGTTACAACTGGATCGGATACTGGTTTGAAATCCTCCTCTTTAAGAATCTGCTCAATGGACCTGGAAAGTACCATGCTGATCGTTTTATTTTTAATATTCTTCGAAAACCGTGAAAGTACTAACTGTCTTGGCACCTTTCCTTTACGGAATCCAGGGATTTTTGCACCTTTTTCAAAATCTTTTATTATCTCTTCCCGTGTTTCATTGACTGCTGATTTCTCAACTGTGACCTGGATACTAATTTTAGCATTCTGTTCTTTTTTCACTTCCTTTTGTAACTGCATAGAAAATTTATCCTATATTAAACTGTATATCTAAGATAACTATTTTATAAGAAAAAATAAATAAACAAATGCAATTTTTATCCTCCCGCTCGAATATTCTGAACAAACATATATGTTTTTATGAGAGCAATATAAACTCGGCATCTTTAATATAATAAAGCACACAAGAGAGAAGTGGACTTCGTTCAAGCGTAAAATGAAGTCAGCGGGGGAAAGTAAAAGAAAAAATGAGCGGGAAACGGGACTTGAACCCGTGGCATCCACCTTGGCAAGGTGGCGCTCTACCACTGAGCTATTCCCGCTTAATAGAATTTACATTGCCCAAAGTATAATAACACACAACAGAAAAAAAGTAAAAGTAAATTTTTTCTTTGTAGATAAAACCATAACTAGTATGCAAGGTGTACAAGCTAAAATCATAAACCTTTTTTTCTTTTAGCCGATATTGTAATAAGAGAACCAGGAGTATGATTATGAGCAAAACGCACAGAACATTCAGTTTCTACGGCACCGATGAACTTGGTGAAATGCTCGAGGAGTTTCAGCATAAAAACAAGATTGTATCCAAATCAAAAGCAATAAAACTTCTCCTGGATACAGGTCTGAGAAACTGGTCTCCTCCTGAAGAAGCAGATCGCTATGAACAGTGGGATCAGGATAATACGGAAGCTGAAAAAAAGGATATAAGTTCAGTCTTCTATGAA
>JAUVYC010000109.1 GCA_030603285.1 Spirochaetota bacterium | reverse complement strand
TGAGTATTAATTAATACAATTAAGCACACCAATAATTAAGGTTGATTGTCATATTTTATTGTACTATATATAATTAGATAAAGTGAGATAATTATAGCTTTTATGGGTTAGGGTTTTTAAGGGGTCGTGATAATACCTGATTATATATTTTCCGTCTTCATCATTACTCACAAGGCCTATAGCGTAAAGGGGTATTCTCGTTTTCAAGAGAGCCAGGTCCTTCAGGACATTATATGCACATCCGCCGCTGGCCCTCTTTTCCTCAAGGATTAGCGAAAGCATTCCCTCATCAGGCCACAAATCTACGACTTTAACATGATCTATAATAAAGTTACCGGCAGCTGTAATACCTATTCTCTCCACTGGCAGGCTACCAATTTATTTAGTCTTAACATTTTATTATATTATTTCCCTTAATACAAGTACATAAAGTTTTTCTGCAATAATATCTTCTATCACCGGTAAATAAATATTACTATTACTTATTAACTAATATTTATATAAACTATTAAAATATATTATAGATGCTTTTAAAAGATGAATATTATAAAATCTACTGGCAAGCAACATATTCAATTTATACTGATCTCTTCTACTGCGGCCCTTGCAGTTTTAGGTGACTCCATTTTGTATGGGGTTCTTCCCTCAAGACCTGAAGATTTCAACGTATTGGTCTGGCAGATAGGAATTCTATTGGGGGCAAACCGCTTTGTTCGAATTATAACAAATGAGTGGGCAGGAAGGATGGTAGAAAAAGCTGGTTTTATAAAGCCTCTCCTTATGGCAATAATATCCGGAAGCATAATAACTGCCAGCTATGCCCTTCCACTGGGCTTCTGGTTTCTTCTCTCAGCCCGAATTGTATGGGGGGCATGCTGGTCAATAATCAGGGTTGTGGGGTTTATTGCAGTTATAAAACTCTCTTCAGAGAAAAATCGAGGTAAGCTATTCGGTATCCATCATGCTATAATAAGTATTGGATGGGGTGGAGGTGTTCTGCTTGGTGGATTTTTAATAGATTTGATAAGTATTAAATCAACATTTCTTTTTTTCAGTATTTTATCAGCTTCAGGCATCATTTTATTATGGAGGTTAAATAGATCCGGAATATCCTTTCGATTTAAGCCAGAAAAGGATTGCGGGCAGATTGAAAATTCATATAAATTTTTTAAAAATCAAAAAATACTATCAGTATGGATTATTGCCCTTTTAGTTGCTGTGACCGGACAAATGATCTACAACATTACCGGAAGATTGGTTACAGATAGAATCAATGTTGGAATACCTATTTCAATTGGCATAGCCAGTCTTACCGGTATTATTCTAGGTTCCAGAACAGTCGGGACTTTAACCATTGGGCCTATCTCAGGATCATTAAGCGATCGTATTGGTAGACATATAATCATAGCTATTGGTTGTCTCATTCAGATAATCTGTCTGGTTATACTTTCGATTTTCAAATATTGTATTCTCCTTACAATAGTAATCCCGATAAGCTTTTTTGGAGGGGCTACAGCAAGAATAGGAATAACCACCATGGCAGGCGATCAGGCTCATAGATCCAGAACAGCGGTCTATATGAGTCGCTTTTCTACATTTATAGACCTGGGAAATGCAGCAGGATCTTTTATTGTATTCCCAATATATTCAAGCTTTGGATTTAAAGGGGTTACAGTTATTGCTGTAATCATTCTATTAATTGTTGTAATGAGCACTATTTTTTACTCAAAATCATCATGAAACCACGCTAACATATTCAGGCACATCATTTTTAGACTAAACCCTACTTTGCCAAAATCGCATTAAATAGAGCTAAGTTTCGATTATTTTAATCATAACAAAATTTATAAATCGTTATATTATTTCATTTAGTATATTAAAAAAGGCGAAGCTGGGTAAAGGTCATCTTATTCGGAAGAACCATTATTTCTAACTTTTCTATTACTATGAGATCAAGAATGTTCTGTTTATATCTGCTTGACGTTTCATGTATGTTCTTTTTTCACAGCAGCAGGCTGTTCGAGTGCTCCCTTCAGTTGAAGTTCTTCTGCATAGTGACAGGCTATGAAATGATCCGAATCATATTCTATAAGCTCCGGTACCTGGGTTTCACACTTTGTATCGACGTACTGGCAGCGGGTATGAAAGCGGCAGCCCGACGGAGGATTGGCTGGATTCGGTCTTTCACCCGAAATAAGTATTGGTTCCATAACATTATCAGGATCTGGCGCCGGTATCGCAGACATAAGAGACTCTGTATAGGGATGTTTTGGTTTATAATAAAGTATCTCTGTTGGTGCCACCTCAACCAATTGACCAAGATACATAACAGCGACTCGGTCACAGGCATAGGCCACAACGCTTAGATTGTGAGCAATAAAAAGGTAAGTCAGGTTCAACTGTTGTTGAAGGTCTTTTAGAAGGTTCATTATCTGGGCTTGTATGGACACGTCAAGTGAAGATATAGGCTCATCACAAACGAGGAAATCCGGATGCAGGACCAGGGCTCTTGCAATACCGATTCTCTGTCTCTGCCCACCACTGAATGCATGAGGATAACGGCTAAGCTGTTCAACGTCAAGACCACACCTTCTGGCCATGTCAACAACACGATCCTTTAGATCCGATCCCTTAGCAATATGGTTAGCAACCATGGGTTCTGCTATAATGTCTCTAACAGTCATCCGAGGATTTAGTGATGAATAGGGATCTTGAAAAATCATCTGCATATGTTTCCACATCCTCCTCAGATTATCGTGGTTAATAGATGTTATGTCTATAATTTTCTTCCCCAGGTGTAAAAGCACTTTACCCGAGGTTGGTTCCACAACACGGAGTATAGCTCGCCCAAGAGAAGTTTTTCCAGATCCACTTTCACCCACCAGGCCCATGCTTTCGCCCCTTATGATAGTAAAACTAACTCCATCAACAGCTTTCACTGTGGTGATAGGTTTGCCTAATAGACCAGACCGCCCCACTGGATAGTATAACTTCAGGTCTTTTATTTCCAGGAGAGGTGCCATAGGATACTCCTCTTCAATTTTCCATAATCTTCTCTACTCATAGAGATAGCACCATACACTGTGATTGGATGTTAAGTGCTTACATTTTGGAAAATGAACGTCACATTTATCCGGCATAAAAAATTTGCAGCGTGGGTGAAATGCGCAACCATGCAGCTCATCGAAAATACTGGGCACGTTGCCTCTGATTGGAACTAACCTGCGTCTTTCCCTTAGATTCCCGAGTTTTGGAATAGCATGAATCAAGTTTTCCGTGTACGGATGTTTTGGGTTGTGGAAAATATCATGCACTGAACCCTCTTCGACGATTTTACCCATATACATAATAAAAACACGATGGGAGATTTGAGCAACAACCCCCAGGTCATGTGTAATAAAAATAATTGCCATACCAAACTCTTTCTGTAATTCCTGCAATAATACAAGAATCTGGGCTTGAATTGTAACGTCCAGTGCGGTTGTTGGTTCATCGGCAATTAAAAGCGATGGATTGCATGAGATTGCCCTGGCAATCATGGCACGCTGGCGCATGCCACCTGAAAACTCATGCGGATACTGATCAACTGCTGCCACAGGATTGGGAATACCGACCGTATCCAATAATTCAATAGAAATATTCCGCGCCTTCTTCTTTGATACCTTTTGGTGAAGACGAATAACCTCACAAATCTGGTTACCTATTGTATACACAGGAGAAAAGGAACTCATAGGCTCTTGAAAGATCATACCGATTTGGTCGCCCCGAATATAATGTATAGTTTTTCCCTTTGGGTCAAGCTTACAAACATCCAGGACTCTTTCATCTATTTTAGAATAGAATAATATTTTACCCGATAGAATCTTGAGCTCCCGAGGGAGAAGGCGAGCTATTGCCTGGGATGTAACGGTTTTACCACATCCGCTCTCTCCTACAATTGCGATAACCTCCCCAAATTTAAGGTCAAAGCTGACATTATCAATTATATTGACCATATGACTTTCAACCAGAAGAGATATTTCTAAATCCTTGATCTCAAGCAGCATATCTTTGGGCATAAATCCTTCCTATTATTTAGAATATGGATCAGCCGCATCACGTAAACCATCACCTACAAAATTAAATGCAATAACCGAAACAATAACGAAAATTCCTGGTATTAGTAACCATGGCATATGGACAATGCTGAGGATATTTTGTGCGGAAAATAGCAACACACCCCAGCTAACTGCAGGTTCCCGCAAACCCAGGCCAAGAAAGCTCAGGGAAGTTTCACCCAATATCATCCAGGGGAAAGATATCGTTAGATCAACAATAATATAGCTTAAAAATGATGGTAAAAGATGTCGCCTGATAATCCTTGCTGTTTTACAACCTGCAAGTCTTGCTGATATTACGAAATCTTCCTCACGCAGAGCAAGCAGTTTGCTCCGAACTCTACGAGCAAGATTAGTCCAGCTAACGAGTGAAAGAATAAGCGTGATAGCAAAGTATACCTTTAATGCACTCCACTCCCTGGGTAAAGCAGCGGCCAGGGAAAGCCAGAGAGGTAAAGTAGGGATAGAGCGAATGAACTCAATAATACGCATTATGATATTATCTACCATGCCCCCTATATAACCGGCAATTCCACCCATTACTATCCCGATAAAAAAGGTAAAAATTATCCCAATTACTCCAACAGAAAGTGATGTTCTTGTTGCGTATAGGCAGCGAGAAAAAAGGTCACGACCTAACTTATCGGTCCCAAAAATATGAATGAATCCACCCTTTGCTCCAAACAGGTGAATATTCAGTTTAAATATCCCCCAAAGTTTGTAGCTTGAGCCTTTAACGAAGAAACGCAAAGGCCAACACTGACTTGTATCTATCGCAGGTTTTAATCTTAAGGTTACTGGATCACGCTTGCTAACCCGACCGTATACAAATGGACATATGTGTAATTTCCTATCTGTATCAATAAAATTCAATCCCATAGGTGATCCACTGGTGTAAATTGCAGTTCTCTCATAGGGGGCATAAGGAGAAAGAAACTCAGCAAAAATGGCTAATAATAAGAAAAATAAAATTACACTGATCCCTAAAAGTGCCATCCGATGTCTTTTAAACTTCCACCACATGAGTTGTCTTGCAGTAGCAATATCCAGGCGTCTAACATGCTTATTGCGTTTTACCTTAACTCCTGTATTTACCATTATACTAAGTTAACCTTTCGTATCTGATTCTTGGATCCAAGATAATCAGAAGTACATCCGATATGAAAGTACCCGCAATCACCAAGGTACAGTAAATCAAAATCATAGCTCCAGCTAGATATGTATCTTGATCCAACAAAGACTTTAAGAAAAGAGGCCCAGTATCCGGAAGGGATAATACTACTCCTACAATAGGAGCACCCGAAATAACGCGTGTCAGTTCCCAGCCAAGGGTGCTAACTATAGGATTTAACGCTATTCTAACCGGATATTTCATAAGCATACGGAATTCTGAAAGACCGGTTGAACGGGCTGCTATTACATACATTTTGTTCAGTTCATCAAGAAGAACGGCACGCATTGTTCTAATCTGAAACGCTGTGCCCGCTGTTCCCAATACTACTACCGGAACCCAAAGATGAGATAGCATATCCATTAATCTTGCCCAGCTCCAGGGAGCATCCTGAAATTGCGGTGAAAACAGACCTCCAACGCTCTGACCGAACCATTTATGGCTGGCATACATAAGAAGAAGTGCAAGTAAAAAGTTTGGAGTTGCCAGACCGATATAACCTATTACTGTAAAAAAATGGTCAGCAGCAGAATATTGACGTACTGCCGATAATATTCCAATGGATAATGCCACACTATATATGAACACCATTGTCGAAAAAGCAAGTATCAGGGTCAAGGGGAGTCGTTCGGCAATAACTTCAGACACCGGTCTTTTGTATTCTAAGGACATTCCCAGTTCACCCCTTACAACACCCCACATCCAATTAAGGTATTGGATATACATCGGCCTATCAAGACCCAGCTGATGCCTTATCGCTTCTACCTCTTCTGCTCGGATGATTTCACCACCAGCATGCCTTTTAGCTGCGTAAGCATCGGCATAATCACCCGGTGGAAGCTGGATAATAATAAAACAGATAATGGATACAAAAAAAAGGGTTGCCAATGCATATCCAGTACGTCTTATAAGTATCTGTACCATAATAAATTACCACTTCTTTTATCAACAACTTCAGAAAAATTAAGAAAAAGGGGAAAGGTTATTCCTTTCCCCTTCTGGAATCTTTCCTTTTTCACTCCTTAAAGTACCACTGGTCAGCTCTAAATGGGTAGGTTCTACCATAGTTGTAATTTTGGATTGACCATTTAGTTACATTTCCCAATCTATTTGAAATGACAGTTGGGTTTGGACGTTCACCATTTGTACCAATAATAGTCATGTGTTCCAGGTTAATACGTACCATTTCCCGACCAATTTCCATGTAGCGATCACTTCCAGGCAGTACTGTTTTAAACTCCTTGCCCAATTCATGCAGTCGTTTTACCCAATCCGGTGGCTCCTCACCTCTCTCTCCATTGCTATCTATCCAATCTCGCCATGGAACTCCCATTAAAGGACAAATATCTGAATATGGTGGCCTGTATAATCCCGGATCACTAATCAGGTTAGGTTCATATGGCACATCCCATTCCATATTTATGTCTACGTTATTATCTTTTGCTTTGTTCCGCAAAGTTTCTGTTGTCACTTCCTTTGCTACCACATTAACCCCAACTGCTTTCCAATAATCAGAAACAAGTGCGACAAATTCTGAACCAGTAAATTGTGTAGAATATTCCCATAGTATTGTCACTGGTTTTCCATCAGAGCGGAGGCGTATTCCATCTGCTCCTTTCCTCAACCCCATCCGGTCGAGGAGTTGATTCGCACGTGCCGGATTATATTCAATCATATAATTCTTATCCTTATCTGTAACAAATGGTACATTCAGTGGTAAGGCCTGTTCAGCTTTTGCAAGTCCAAGAAGGATAACTTCATTTAACTCACCACGATTCATTGCTAAAGACATTGCCTGTAAAAATCGCACATCACTGTATATCTTGCGTAATACGGGATCTTTATGTGTCTGGTTAAAAACAACACATGCTCCTGTTTGTCCTGGTGGCAATTCAACTCTATAATTACCTTTTTTTTCATTTTCTTTGAGTACCGGATAAGTGCTCAATGACACATTTTGAGCTTTCTGATCTAAATTGCCATTCATAATTTCCATGTTCCATACTTCCTCCTGGAGAAATCTTTCATGATGTTTGTCAATATATGGGAGTTGATTACCCGCGGTATCAACTTTAAAATAATAAGGATTTGCAATAAAAATCCTGCGCTGGGTATTTGGTTCCACTTCTAAAATGTGACTTTCAAGTGTTGGTACTCCCAGGCCATACGGTGATGATGTTAGAGTGTCTTTCCATTTAGACCAATGAACGCTGAAGTATGTTACCCAATCGTCAAATCCGTTTTCCCTGGCAAGCTTCTCAGCATTGATATTATAATCAATATGATATTCTTTAAGGAAATGTTTCGGAGCATAAGCTGCAAAATATCCACCTGCACCAAGATAGAACAAGAATCCTGGGTAGGGTTCTGCAAACTTGAACTTAAATGTCACATCATCGGTCTTTTCAACTTCAACAGGTTTCCCTCCTATATTCCAATATGATGTAACAACAGGACTATACTCCTTATTCTTGATGATATCATTGATGTAAAAGAGAACATCGTCCGTTGTAAAAGGCTTACCATCAGACCACTTATGCCCCTTACGTAACCAGAAAGTGATCTCAGTGTAATCATCATTCCATTTCCAGGCTTTTGCCACATTAGGAACTATGGTATGAAGATCATCACCAAGTCGTACCAGGTTAACCTGACGCCAGCTCAGAATTTCCGATGTCCCTGACTCTAATGCTTTACTCGCACCTCGAAGAGTCCCTCCATATTTGCCAATTTCATCATAGGGCATTACTACAAGAGGCTCTTCTGGCAACCTCTTCTCTAACCGCGTAAGCTTCCCGGCCTGGACCTGCTTGGCGAACATGGGATTTTCATTGAATATGAGTTTTCTTCCAAGTTGCTTTTCGTACTCACCAAGCTCAAATTGCTGGGGCCATTCACTTTTAAAGCCCATAGGTTTGGCAACAATAGGATATTCTTCCTTAACCTCAACGACCTTCTTCGGTACTTCAGGTTCTACTTCAGGTGGTTTACCTCCTGTACCTCCTGCAATTGCAAAATTAGGCAAGCCTGTGTAAAAAAAGACAGCTAGGGTAAACAAAGCTAAAGTGACAAATAGTGATGATTGAATGACTCGTTTCATAATGATATACCTCTCTTTATTTAAATATTTATTTTAAAAGATTCGTTTTTGAATGCCGAATCTTGATTTCATGCCGGACAAACCTTCCTGCAAATACGACAACCCTCAATAAGTGTCCCTTTTGGCAATTTCTGGAACATGTATGGACGACACAGGCT
>JAUVYC010000193.1 GCA_030603285.1 Spirochaetota bacterium | reverse complement strand
ACACCTTCATACATAACGCTCGTTGCAGCAAGTGACAGCGGCCCATAAACAATATATGAATGACCCGTGATCCACCCTATATCGGCCATACACCAGTAAACATCCTCCGGATGAATGTCCTGGACATACTTTGATGTACCTGCAACATAGGCTAGATAGCCACCTATACTATGCTGACATCCCTTAGGTTTTCCAGTTGTCCCACTGGTATACATAAGAAAGAGAGGATCTTCAGCAGGCATAGGAACGGGATCGACTCTCTTGCCGGCATAATCTTTAAGCACCTCGTCAATAAAGTAATCACGACCTTCTACAATTGGCCTATCAGAGACATATTTCCCAGGATAACGTCTCCAAACAAGGACTTTATCGACAGTTTGGCCCTTCTCTTCCGCTACCTTAAGGGCTATGTCAGTTTTTTCTTTGTGATCTAAAAGCTTACCAGATCGGTAGTAACCGTCAATGGTTATGAGGACACGACTTCCAGAGTCTGCTATCCTTTCGCCGCACGCTCCGCCACTAAATCCTCCATATACCTCAGAATGAATTACGCCAAGCCTGGCACAGGCAAGCATTGTGATCGGGAGCTCCGGAACCATCGGCATATGAAGCGTTACTCTATCGCCAGCCTTAAGTCCGGCAAATTCTCTAAGAAGTGCTGCCAGCTCATTCACCCTGACGTAAAGTTCCTGATAGGTTAGGGTTACATGAGGTTCATCCTCCGGTTCTGGTACATAAATGATCGCTGCCTTATTTTTGTAGTTCGATAGGTGTCTATCAACACAGTTGTAACAGGCATTAATCTTGCCGCCGACAAACCACTTCCAGCAAGGAGCGTCGTTCGTATCAAGCGTCGTATGCCAATACTGATACCAGATAAGCAAATCAGCATATTCTTTAAAGCACTCAGGGAAATTCTCCAAGCTGAACCGTTTATAAATAGCAGGATCAGTCATATTTGCCTGAGCAATAAATCGAGTTGAGGGGTGGAAATAATTTTCTTCCTGCCAGTGAACTGCGATCTGTGCTTCGCTGACTTCCACAGATTTTTTTTCACTCATGGTATTGCCCTCCTTCTTCGTTATTGACTCTCTTTTAACCTATAAGCGTTTAATGGCAACCAGCCTCCTCGCAGCGGTTTAGTTCAACTATCGAGTATACTGCTAATAAGCCTTGGGTACTGTAAAAATACTGCAGATTTGCAGTATTTTTATAAAAACAAATATAATATATTGCTGATAAGTTGGATAAATTCCAATGTACCCATGTTTAATTTTTAACATGATATAATAAGTACTTTAAAAAAGCAATGGGAATAACCTTAATGATCGGCTTTTAAGACACCCTAGATTGAGAATTCTATAGTACCTTAATACCTATTTTTTTGCATTTTAGGCAAAAAAATTTTACAATCGAGAATTTGGCTTGTCCACATTAGGTGAGCTAATTTCCATCCAGAAAAAGCCTTTTAATATACTATAAAACTATTGCAAATATGGTACAGTTAACTTAACATCAGGAAAAAGCAGAACTGAAATTATATACTGAAAGATTTTTTTCAATATTTTGCCCGATTAGAATTAAAAATCTATCCTTAAATTTTGAATTTCTATACTCACTGATTTCGTATCTACCTGCAACAAATTGAAACAGCATAGGGTTATCATTATCTTTAAATTCAACTATTCCTTTAATACGAAATATATATTTAGATATATTTCGTATCTGTTGTAGGAATAGCTCACGATCAAGTGGTTTATTTAAATCAATTTTAATACTTGAAAGACAATCGTATTCATGTGAATGGTGAGTATTAAGCGATTCTTTTTGAAGTTTCTCTCTATCTGCTAACTTTTCGGTGTCCTGTGGGTCAACACCGTAGATTAAAGCAGGATTAATATCTCCTCGCTTTGTTGTCATAATTGGCGCATTTGGGTTAAGCTCTCTCAGTTTTTGATTGATTTGTTTTATTTGTGTTTCAGACAACAGGTCTTTTTTGTTAAGCAATAAAATATCAGCAGCCTTTATCTGATCGCGAACTACTTCATAGTCTTTAACTGATTTTTCGAAATTAATGCCATCGACAATAGTGGTTACAGAATCAAACCTTACCAATTCATCTACTTCTGATATTTCATTCAGGAGATTGTATGGGTTGGCCAACCCCGTAGTCTCGAGAACAATATAATCCGGCTGAAATCTTGACAATATTTGATGTATTGCATTTTTTAAATTACCAACCAGTGTACAACAGACACAACCCTCATCTATCTCTATAACCGAATAGTCATGATCTAACAGCTTTCCATCCAAACCAACTTCCCCAATTTCATTTTGAATAATCGCCACAAAACGATTGAGCTGGATCTGATATTCTATGAAATTTTGTAAAAAACTTGTCTTACCGGAACCCAAAAATCCGGTTAGTACAATCAATTGGGGTCTATCATCAATACCCAGAGCTTTCTTATCAAGGGTCTTATAGTCACTTATTTTATGTGCATTCCACCATAGTGCATCTTTATAATCCGGAATTTTAATATCGCCTTCTTTCCAGACAACAGTCTTTTTAAACGGAGCTTTCCTTTTTGCAATCTTTTCAATGCATTTTTCAAAGTTTGCCTTGCCATAACCCAGATATAAATATTCTTCCTGCAGATCCTCGGAAAAATCTTCCCAATAGTTACCTGAGGAATCATAGGTAATTTCCGATCCAATCCGGCTCTCTTTTTTTAAATAAGCAGGAGGTTCTCCTATGTTAAACGATATAGAAGCGGCTAATACCTCATAAAAAGCCAGTGCTGTACTGTAGGACGGAAAATCTTGATCATATCCTCCAGGCTCGACGATTTCAACTGTACTACCGTTCCGGGATATTGATATACCATCTTTAGCAATGACTCGCTGTCTGGAAATGCTTTCCAGCCCTAATAAAAGTACATCTTCGGATCGATTTACACATAGATTAACTATACCGATATTAAAAAGCTCACAGAGATCAGAATATGATAAGAAATCTCGAACTAGTTTTAAATAGTCTTCCTTTTGAGTAAATAAGGCAGCCTGAACTGAAGATTGTTCGACAATTTCTTCATCTGGATCAGGGAAATAGTTTACTGCAAATCTTCCGTTTACCCATTCATCATTCGTCTCAATCTTTTCAAAATATAGACCGAAAATACCTGAAAAGCCCTTGATCTTCGCTGTCCAGCCTTCTATATCGGTAAAGGATTCCTTCAATCCCCGCCAACCGATAACATGTCTCACAGCCGGTACAAAGTTAGTCCGGATCAGAAAACCTCTCATTAATTCCTGAATTCCTGTATCGGGAGAAGATAGAATGTTGTTTGGAAATAACTTCTTCAACTCCATATATCTATTTCTCTCTAAAAATATTAATAAATCAAAGCTCTATGCTATCGCGCATTATCAAACACTCGTAATGCGTATCTCAGACTTTATGGCTTATTATTGTGTCTGAAGTTACATGACACAAGGTTTAGATTTTTTAAGCAGAACCAAATCTCGTATATTATACCAGATGAGATAAGTACTCACCCTCTCATCTGGTATGTATGTGAAACAGCATTCAATTCTGCATAGAGTTAACAATATATAGGATCTAAAACCTTAGTTATGCTCCGAATGATATGGTATCGCCATTACCTAAGTATGCTGTATCCTTGGTACGGAAACGGGCGGTACCCTCGACAATAGGATAACCCGTATCAATAAACTTCTTAGCAGTGATTATACCGGTGCAGTGATTACACCCTATCCTCTCGAATCCATATTTTCCAAGGGAAATAACAAGGTCGTCATATTTGGGATCCCAATCCTCGAACGGGGAAATATGCAAACCGCCATAGACGCCATACAGGTTATCGTTTTCATATTTGATCTCCCGAAATGCTGTTTCAGCGAATTGAATGATACTCTGATGGCAGCAGCCTGTTACGCTAACCAATCCCTTGTCCTTAATATTAAAGTACAGGGATTGCTCGCCATATACACGGCAGATGATTGGTAGATCGAATACAAAGGATGCAAACCCGGGTATAATCTTGTTTAACCCTTTCTTTATAAACGTCACTTTTCCTTTATGTCCTGAATCCTTAATGTATGCGCGTCCCTCATCATAGAAACCATCCGGTGCATAGATCGGGATCGTTGGATCGTATTTCATGGTTACCGGCAGACCCCAGAAGTGATCAAAGTGCTCATGAGATATATAGGGGGCTTCGATTTCTTTATTTTTCAGCATTTTATCAATGCCTTCCCTCTTAAAGCACTCTTCTGTCCATTTGTACGACCAGCCTGTATCGAGCAGGTATTTATGTTTTTTACCGCTTAACTCTTCCAGCTCTATCAGACATGCATAGGCCCCGGCATTTTCAGGATTTACAGAGTTCTTTTCAGTGATTGCCCATGCCTCTTCAAGCTTATCGGGCAGCAGATGCTTTATCTTGGCAATTCCCTTTTCATATGAACCCTTTGCCAATCCAGAGCCATCGCCGAAGGGGGGCCAGTTAAACGTATATTGATTTACAAGAGCCCCACCTGCACCCTTTATGTCTCCCACGAGTACAGGATTATCAAACCAGCTGGTCTCGCTGATGTTTGTAACTTTGATACTTTTACAGGCGCCAATATCAACCAACTTCCTTTCTACTTTCGGAAAGTATCTTTTGCGCCACGGGGAATAGGAATAAATCCCCATAACTGCAAGAGCGCCGCCTGCAACGCCCATGGCTGCACCTTTAAGAAAATCACGTCGCCGCATTTTTTTGTCTGCCATTTTTAACCTCCTTTATAATAGATATAGCCTGTCAGAATATTCATAACTCCTTTATATTATGGGATTTACGCAAGCAGGCAAAATAGACTTCACCTCACACCATCTAACTTATTGTCACTATTGAAGTTAAAATTAACAACCTCCCTAGTTTTGGGCTAATGTACAAACTTTTAACGGGGGGTGAGGTGAATTTTTTCTCTCCTTTCACATAACCTCAATTTTCTGACAGCCTACTTTTTATTTTTCTATCTTTTTGTTAATAAATAACATTTTTTCACCTCACCCCTCAGCAATATATGGTATAAGTAACCATTGAAACACATCTATACCAACGCCTGTCAGAAAATTAGAGGTGATATTATGAAATCTTTCAATCCTGACCAAAAGCTGCTGCTCTCAGCAGAAAATCTCTTTGATATTAACCCTCTCAAAAAGTATCAGATTCTCTTCTCTAACCTCGATTCTTCCCCACTTGAAAATGCTAATCACCACCGCCCAGGTAGACCACCTGTCTCAAAACCCGCTTTACTAAAAGCGCTCATCTACAAGAATATCAAACCCCTACCCACTCTCTATGAC
>JAUVYC010000117.1 GCA_030603285.1 Spirochaetota bacterium | reverse complement strand
GGACTATCTGATGCTGAATCAGTAAAATGGATATACATTATATTTTTTATTTTGCAAAAATTGTAATTAATGTTAGTAGTATTGATAAGAAGGCAAATCCCGCAGTAATAAGCCAGGTTTGCCTGTCAAACCTTTTGTTAACATCATCAAACCTTTTGTTAACATCGTCAAACCTTTTATTGGTTGTCTCTAAAATAAGTTTAATCTGTTCGCTTAGCCTTTTTATCCCTTCTTCAACCCGAACAATCCTTTCTATTAAATTCAGCTTTATTTCCTTTTCGTCTTCCATTAAAACTTCTCTTACAATCTTTTTTATTTGCTCTTTATTAATATCAATCATAATACTATTTTAACCTTTTAATGATAGTGTGTCAATTTTAATATGTTTATTTTATCGAGAATAAAAGTTTTCGTTCCATTCTATGGAGGACGAGATCAGACCTTAAAACAGTGTAATTACAATCTCTTCTTTTGAATCCAAAATATAATTTATAATTTCCATGATCTAGTTCTGTGTTTGAACTTTTCTAGTACCTTAATACCGATTTTCTTGCCTTTTAGGCAAGAAAATCTTTAAAATCAAGAATGTGGCTTGTCCACATTAGGGGTAGAGGTGCTTATTTTTGATTTTTATTTCTTTTTGCAGAGTATGCTCTGACAATGGAAGTGAATGCTATTACGAATCGGCAGAGTGTTGGAGGAGTTGCTACAAAAGCTAACAGCAGAAATTTTTCCGTAGATACTGAGATTGGGAATGATTCGAAAATCGGTGTTATATTGTATTTTTATGATCTAAAGATAAAGGAAAATAAATAATCAAGTTCATAATTGTTTTTAGAGATAATAAAAGGGTGGAGTGGAAAAAGGTAATTGCAGCTATATTTTTTTGGTCTTGACGTAATCAGCATTTTATCATAAAATTCTAATTAATATTTAGTATATTTATAATGTTTTATATGACGTAGTTTGAAATTGTGCGGGA
The DNA here is from genome assembly GCA_030603285.1 of Spirochaetota bacterium. Lineage (GTDB taxonomy): Bacteria > Spirochaetota > B62-G9 > B62-G9 > DRHN01 > JAUVYC01. Next base: position 7,223 of record JAUVYC010000117.1, on the reverse strand, counting down.
GATTTTATGATAGGGATACAGATAAATGTTTCTTATGTTGGACCCAACAACGAAGTAGTGGTAATTGATGTAAAAGGTTACATAGATACTTCAACATCGCCTGAGGCTACCAAGATTATTGAGGAACACCTTTCACTTGGAAAATATAAGATAATTGTAAACCTTGAAGAAGTGGACTATATTAGTAGTGCCGGATGGGGTGTTTTTGTGGGTGAGATAAAAGAAATTAGAGAAAATAATGGTGATCTTGTTCTTGTAAACATGTCCTCTAATGTGTATAACATATTTGAACTTATGGAGTTATCGTCGATAATAAAGTCGTTTCAGGGTGTAAATAAAGCGGCTGTATATTTTTTAGGGGAAGAAGCAGAAATAGAGGAAGCAAAAGAAATAGGGGAAGAAGAAGAAATAGGGGAAGAAGAAAAATCCAAAGCCCGGCCTTCTAAACAAAAGGTGCCGGCTAAAAATGTTAATACAGGGGTGAAGGCCGAAACACCCCCTTCTGAAGCGCAAAAGGTGGCTCCATTTTCTCCTTATATAAAAGAGGCAGAACAGGTAAGAGACAATCTTTTATCCTTCACCCATACTGACTTAGGGAAAAGGATTCTGAAAGTGATTCTTGAAAAACCCTATTTCAATGTAAAAGATATAGCCAGAGCTCTCAGGACAACTCAGTTCGGAGGGAGGAGAGTGATGAGGATTGCTGTAAGAAGAGAACTAAAGTATATGGATTTGATTGATAAAAAGAAGAGGTATGAGTTTGCTATGAAAAGCAAAGAATAGTTTAGTATATACTACGTTAATATTAAAAAATCACTAATTTGTAAAGAAATCTTTTATAATATCATCAGTTTTTTAATTAATATGTACTATACTCTTAATATATTTCTTTAAAACGGAAACTCAAGGTGAAAGCTACCAGGACCAGGCGGCTCAAGGTACCCGCAGACACAAAGCATCTTATACAGATAAGAGACTTTGCTATTAAGTATGGCCAAAAGTTTGGATTTAACCTCAGACAGCTCAATGGTTTTAAGTTATCAATCGATGAGATCTGCACAAACATCATACGTTATGCATATCAGGGAATAGAGACAAATGGAGGGTTAGAGATTGAAATAATGAGGCAGGATGATCAAGTAATTACAAAGGTAAGCAACTGGGGTGTTGAGTTTGACCACAACTCAGTGGAGGTACCTGAACTGCACCAGTATGTAAAAGAAGGGAGAAAAGGGGGGTTTGGTATATACCTTGTAAGGCAGCTCAATGATGAGGTTACCTTTGGCCGGGTTGGAAATCAGAACATTATTACATTTATCAATAATGTGGAGTCCCGTCCTACTCTGATGGAGGTCATAAAGCAGAATTTCCATCCCTCTCAAATGACCATCCGCGTAAGGTTTGGAGTTATTGCAACCATTATTATCTCTCTCGTTACAATTGGAACCTTTTTCCTTGCATCAATCTCACAAAAAAGGGTTCTTACACGGCAGTTCAAGAATAATTACGTGACAATTTTAAAGAATTTTGCACAGGCGAGTGCAGATCACATTCTGAGTAAAAGGGAACTGCTCATTACGGAGCAGTTATATAAACTCATAGAGGACGAAGAGGTAATTTCCAGACTCTTTGTAATAGACCGAAATGGCGTCATAGTCGCTGATAAAGTCATTACCAACATAGGGAAGGCATACAGCGTTCCTCCTGGGATTATCCCTCTTCTTGATCAGGAATACCTTGTTCAGGAATATAAAGATCCTCAGTATGGTAATAGTCTTTTCTATTCGGCATCGATTAGAATAGCGGATGCATATATAGGGAAGGCTTTCCTGGCTATGAGGAAAGCAGAGCTGACAAAAGTGATAAACTCCAGGCTTAAGCGATTGAGAATAATAATGTATATGTTTTTTTTCTGGGGGATAGGGATGGGTGGTGTCGGTATTATGGGCAGTATGTTTATCACACCTATTAAGAAGATAACCGAAGAAATCAATAGATTGGGTAAGGAAGGTCTTGTCGGGGGCTTTCACTTTTCCGGTGGGGGTGAATTTGCCGAAATTTCAAAGGCCTTTGACAGGATGATGAGGGAAATCAAGCAATCCCAGGTCAGGCTTACTGACCAGGCCCGTTTAAAGAGGGAGATGCAGCTTGCACAGGGTATTCAGCAGACACTTCTGCCGAAAAATGTTCCCGAAACAGTGGGGTTCGAAATTGCAGCTCAATACAACGCGGCAATGGAAGTGGGGGGTGACTATTACGACTTTTTTTATGTTGATGAAAATGCGATCGGGATAACTGTCGGTGATGTTTCCGGTAAAGGTATTGGAGGGGCTTTTGTTATGAGTATTGTGCGTACTGCCCTCCGGCTGGAAGCAAGAGGGGAAAAGAATGCAAGTGAAGTGCTTGTAAAGCTCAACAGCACACTGAATGGGGAGATGAAAAAGGGTATGTATATTACTCTCTTTTATATAATCCTCGATTCAAAAAGACGAGTAATAAACTATGCAAGCGCCGGGCACACACCTATGGTCCTCTACCGCTCAAAAACGAACCAGATCTTTAGGCTCAATCCAAAAGGGTTCCCGATAGGATTAAACCTGGGAGATGAGAAACTGTTTAGAAAAAATGCGGAGAATGAGAAAATGCATCTTAATAAGGGGGACCTCCTTTTAATATATACCGATGGTATAACTGAGGCAATGAATCCGGAGAGGGAAGAGTACAGTGAAAAACGCCTTCTGGAGTTTGTTAGAGAAAATAATAACCTCCAGGTTGATGTGTTTAAGGATAGTTTCATGGAAAATATAATGGATTTTACCAGGGGGTATCCACAGTCCGATGACATAACTTTTATTGTGATAAAGGAAAAGAAAAAATACGCTGAACTTCAGTATGAAAAGAGAATGCTCCTGTTCGATATGATAGAAAAGGATGGAAGGTCTGTAAAAGAGGCATGTGCGAAAGTGGGAATATCCAGGAGTTCATATTACAAACTAAGAAAGATGCGCGAAGCAAGGGGATTTGAGGCTATTGTTCCGGTACACAAAGAGAAGGGAATCCAGGTGCTTGATTTTGATATCAGTGAAAAAATTCTCGAAGTTATCAGGGAATATCCGGAATACCCGGCAAAACAGATAAATACAGAACTGAACACCGAAAAACATGGGTTTATAAAGGTAGATAACACCCTTGTTTATCGTGAATTGAGACGTTTAAAACTTTCCACAGTAGCAAAGCGCCTTGCCTACGTCAAACGAGTCCAGGGAAATAATGAGAAAGTAACAAGATATAAGTAAGCCTTTTTCTCTTTTCCAGCGGCTCATTATTATTCTCATGCGAAAGGAACAGTATACACTACCTCATTAGAATAATCGCTTTCTAAACCAGAGGTATTATATGCGGTAACTGCAAAATAGTAGGTTGCTCCAGGTGCAAGGTCAGTAACAGTATAGCTTGTCTGATTCCCTACATCTACAGAGAAAACATAGTCCCTGCTGGAAAACCCCCAATAAAGTTTATATCCTGCAAGATCGGGTTCAGTGTTCGGATCCCAGGTCAGGGTTAACTCAACTAATTCTACATCTAGTATCCTGAATGTATGAGTCGCTGAGCCTGCCCTCTTCCCATCCGACGTAAACGCAACCACATCAAGCCTGTATATCCCAACAGGGAGATCCATCCGGGTAGTATAACTTGATCCGGTTGCCTTTGATTCACCATTTATATACCAGACATACACGACATTGCCTGTATCGGGCGGTACAGATGCTTCTACCGTCATCGCTCCACCACTCCCGATCTCTGCTACCAGCCCGCTCATCGTCATCTCTATCGGGTCATTCATCTCAGGAGTTATATTGATCGCTATATCCCCTTCTGTCTGATTTATATCATAAAACTCGAACACTCCCGATGTAGTGTAATCTTTCACCACCCTTATTACCTCAACAGCTCCCATTGTCAGTAAACCGTTATCCAGCAGCTGAATGACAAGGGTGTAATATCCTGTGGGAATCTCTGTACTTGTACACGTTCCTGTTCCCGTTCCTGTTTCCTCTTCTTCAATTATAAAGTCCAGATCAATGGGTGTGCCAGTATGAGGAATCAGCTGTGCTTCAATAGAGGGAACAATTGTATCGGTTGCTGACCAGTACACGGTCAAATCAACTGCTCCGTATCCTTCAATCGGAGATACTGTAATATTAAGTGTTTGCGTCTCTCCGGGATATAATGTCGTTGTTTGTTCACCCCTGGCAATAACTGTACCATCTACATTCTTTGCACTCACTGTTACTATCCATTCTCCCGGGTCCAGGAGGGGAACCATAACCGGAGTTTGCTCATCAATGAGGCTGAAATTGCCTCCATTAGGACCGTTTCCTGCTAAGTCATAGGCCGCCGGTTCCATGTCTATGTCAGGCAGAAGGGTTTTTGCCTGAAAGGAGGATGAAACATTTAAAATAAGGGTAGCCTTATTCTCATCCATCATTGTTGCACATGATACAAAAATGAGTATAAGGATTATCAGGGAAACAATTGGGGAAAATCTTGATGCGATAAGATTAATAATTTTTTTTGTTCTGGGCTTCTCTAAATTATGTTTTGAAATCATAACAGCACCTCCTGATTTTTTTTGCCGCGCACTATGCAGCACTTATAGAGGTGCTGTTTCTGCTCGGCAGCCCTGCAACCATATCTTGTGTACACAGGATTTAGGTCAGAAGCTTTGCGTCCTGCTCTTTCGAGCAGTTTGCCTTTTTCGACTTTTTAAAATTACCTTTGGTACCTTAATACTGATTTTCTTGCCTTTTAGGCACAAACTTTAGTTTGCAAGAAAATATTTTTATAATCAAGAATGTGGCTTATCCACATTAGGTTACACCAGTTATTCTGCAAACTATATGCCAATTTAATGAATAGAAGCACTTTTAACTTAAAACTTTGTTATATAATAAATTAGATGTTCGAAGAGAGGAAAATATTTTGCAGGTTAATTTATATAAATAACACTTGTGTAATTTATCCAGGTTTTCATTACAATAATGTGATTAACATACTATAGTTTCAGTTAAACACCGTGAGATTATTTTGATCGTCCTCCACTGAGAATTGTCATTCAGGTTGTAATGTGCAGGATATCATTTTAAGTGATCTTTTATATCAAAATTTTCTTATTCCAACCAAACTTCAGAAATTTGCCTCGATATAACTGTTAAATCAGCTAAAGTAAATTTCAGCTCCTCAAAGGGTTTAATATTTAACTTTTTCCATACTCTTTCCGGTAGGAGCGTATAGATTGCACCACTATCAACGAGAAAATCGACGTCTATTGCCTTTTTACCTTTTCCAACTTTTCCTGTTACGGTAATCAAGCCCATAGTATCCTCCTAAAAATCTCTATCATAAAATAGCTGCTTGCTCATCAATACCAAACGGCATTGGGGTAGTTTTTTTGAATAATTGCATTTTTTGTAATAAGAATGGCGTCATGACATCGCGCATGAGCAGTGATGATTCTATCAAATGGATCACGTGTCCATCGTTCATTAATTGCAGTATGGATGACTTTATTGAAGTTAAGATCGCTTGTTTGCAATCCAATTTTAAGCGACAGATAATCTACTATAATCTGCGCATGCTCTTTTATCTTCCCGGCTTCATACAGATATTCAAGTTCAAGCATAATAATTGGTGAAATGTATAAATCATTATTTTCCAACATGTTGAGAACTTTCTGAGATATTAGACCAAGCTCTTTCTGATAAAGCCATACAACAAGATGTGAATCAAGATAAATCATATTAGCTTATCCTCTTCATGCCATTCACTGGACCAATCCATATGTACAATTTCTTCCGGATCGCCGATAATAACATCATGTTTTTCAAGGTTATTTAATTTATTTATTTTTTCAGGGATTATTTTTAGAATCTTACCATTCCTTTCTATCTCTACAGGTATACCGGTTTGTAGAATATCATCTAATATTCTGTATAAGTTTTGTCTTAACTTTGTGGCCTTTATTTTCATGAATTTTTCTCTTTATATAATATAGTTAAATAACGTACGTCTGCCAAGTGATATACGTACGTAATTAACTTTTTATCAAAATTCCTTCTTTTATTTTTTCTATTGTTCCAATCTGGTGAGCCATTCAACTCTGTCATAGTGCTTATCGTAGGAGTAAAGTTCTTCTATACCTTTATCTTTTAGTGTTAATGCATTGTAAGCATCTATAAAATCGAGGTTTTTTTCGCTGTATAAAGCGAGGGCACTTAAGATCAGGTCTTTATGAGGGCAGAGCAAATTAGGGGTATTCAAGATCCCTTTGTGTCATACTTGTGTGGTTATTTTGTGAAACCTGATTGTTATTTCTAATAAATATATTGACAAGTTCTTGAGCCCACGTCCCCTCATTTTTTATCTTCATAATCAGGAGAACCAATCATCTTAAAACAAAAGCCTAAATATCCAGGGGATGCCTCCATTCTAAACCTGGGAAACGGCTGTAATCTTTATCCGTTGTAATCCATATACATTCTGATTCTATAGCAAGTGCAGCAAGATATGCATCGGGTATCAAATTCCCCTTTACATTAGTATTCTTGCATAAAGAGGAAAAGATTTCCCAGTGGCGAGGCCCTGGTACAATCATTACAGAGTTAGATCTTTCCCTGATTTCATTTATAAAAGCAAATGCCTTCTCAATTGGACTCGGCGGGTTAAAAACTCGGGGGTGAGTTACTATCCGTAGAAACCCACTGGAAACCAGGTCTGAAAATCCAAAGGCTTGCACACTATTCACAACACGTTCTAACCAATCGTGATAAACAGCATGATTCGGTGTATCTTCTCTATGTGCATAGACTAAAACATTTACATCAAAAAGCAGCATGTTAACGATCCATTAGTTCTAGCAACGATGCAGAATCATCCAGTTCAATTCCAGGCTGGAGACCATATCCTTTGTATGTTGTTAGTTTCAGTGGTGCAACTTTCTTTTTACGATGTCTACGAGCCAGCAATTCTCTAAGGGCCTCTTCAATGAGAGAGGTTAAGCTTTGTTTTGTTTCTGTGGCAAATTTTTTCGCTTCTGATAATAAGTGATCGTTTATTCTAATTGTCGTTCACATACATATTACTTTATATTATTGCCAGCAATATGTCAATTTAAAAAGTAATATATTAAGCTACGTAATTGAGATAGAATCTTTCAAAAAAAC
>JAUVYC010000027.1 GCA_030603285.1 Spirochaetota bacterium | reverse complement strand
CACTTGTGCCTGGGACAGGCAAACGGGTTGCCCCTACATTACATGAGAATCTTGTTATATTAATGCGTATGGCGGCGCCAGCCGGGGATAAAACAGATTCGACAAGGTTAACACCATATTTACATAAGTATAAGGAATTATCAAAATAATTTTAATTTCCGGTATTTATGACTTATAATTTAAGAGAAGGGGTCTATAAAAATCGGAAAGAAACACTGTCTACATTTTCACTTAGTACCTTTATACCGATTTTCTTGCCTTTTAGACACAAACTTTAGTTTGCAAGAAAATATTTTTATAATCGAGAATGTGGCTTGTCCACATTAGGGGATAGTTATGAAACTCCATAAAAGTTTGCTGTTTTTTTTGATCTATAGCGTCAGTTTGTTTTTTTCAGGAGCTGAAGTTTTCAGCAGCAGTGAGAAACAGCCTGTAAAGCTGGGTTTTGTGGGGACACTCACAGGAAGGCTGTCGGATTTAGGTACTGCGGGCAGGAACGGCGTAATTCTTGCTGTCGAGGAAGTAAACATAGAAGACGGAATTAACAGCCGCATGATTATTCTAATAACCAGGAACGATAAGAATGACCCCGAGGTGGCCCTGAATGCTGACAGGGAATTGATCGATGAAGGGGTTGTGGCCATAATAGGCCATATGACGAGCTCTATGTCGATGGCCGCTGTTCCATTGATTAATTCAGAAAAGATTGTGATGATAAGTCCTACAACAAGTACTGATGAGCTTACTGGCATTGACGACTTTTTTTTCCGGGTAATACCTTCGAACAAACCAGAAACCGATCATCTTTCCACATATATATTCGATCAGAAGTGTTTGAAAAGGATGGCAGTTATCTACGATCTTTCTAACCAGGCTTTTAGTGAGAGAGTTTACTTAAATTTCAGAGAAAGCTTAGAAAACATGGGAGGAGAGATCACGGGTGTTGAAACCTTTACGTCTGGGGTACCGGAGAGTTTCTTCAGTCTGGTTAAGCAGCTACTTGCACCTGAGCCTGGATGCATTTTTATCATTGCGGGAGCTCTTGATACGGCTATGATTTGCCAGCAGGTAAGAAAAATAGGTTCGGATGTTCTAATGGTATTTTCAGGCTGGGCCATGACACCGGATTTAATTGATAATGGTGGTCCGGCAGCGGAGGGAATAATCTTTTCTCAGACAATAAACGATGAAAGCCAGAATGAAAATTTCCTGCGGTTTAAAAACGATTACGAGAATAGGTTTGGAAGCAAACCTTCTTTTGCAGCCATTTATGGTTATGAAGCAGCCCGGGTTATTATTAATGCATTATCGATAGATGATTCCAAAGAGAAATTGAAAGATACAATAATAAAAAATAATGAATTTCAGGGGCTTCAGACCATTTTTAGAATAGATAGATACGGTGATGTTCACAGAAAGCGCTTTATTGTAACTATAAGAAACGGCCAATTCGGAGTGCTGGAGCAGTTCATATGAAAATATTTTCACGCTTTAAAAGTGCTCTGGAGTTTAATTATATCCTTGTGGCAACGGTTCCCTTTGTTATTATAGGGTTTCTTATTTTAACTACAATGACGAGGAACCTGGAAAAAGAAATTACCAATGATCAGCTTATTCTTTCAAGATCTCTTGCAAGAGAAGTCGAGCAGTTCCTGTATGAGCCCCTTCATCTTCTTGGCCAGATAGAAGAAGTACTTGAAAGGAAAGGTTTAATAAGCGATTGGCAGATCAATTCTTATTTAGATTCTATCATGGTTCATTATCCTTTTTTGAGATGATACAGATTCTTGATCTACATGGTATTGTGAAATATGTTGCTCCTTATAACCACGATTATGTCGATATGAATTTATCAGAACAGTATTTTTATAAAGAAACCGTTAATACCGGTAAAACCCGCTGGTCAAAAACTTTTATATCAATGTCTACAGGTTATCCTACTGTTGCAGTAACATTTCCTCTTACAACAGGAATGATTGTCGGTTATTTGAACCTTGCCAGGCTCAGCAAAATAGTGGAGGATATGTGGTTAGGAGAAAGCGGGTATGCATCCATTATAGAGACAGGGAAGGAACTGTTATTGCTCACCCGGATACGACATTCGTTCTTGAACGGGCGAATATAAAGAATCTAAATATTGTTGAAAAGGCTCTTAAAAACAGCGATGGAACGCATCGATTCTATTTTCAGGAGGAAAAATATATAGGATGTGTAGCTATTGTTAAATCGACTGGCTGGCCTGTGATTGTTATTCAGTCGGTTAAGGAAACTTTTACCCAGGTGCGAAGAGTTCGCAGTATCTTTTTATTAGGAATCAGTGCCTCCCTGATTATGGCTATTATATTTTCACAGTTGAGCATCAGGAGAATTATTTATCCCCTTTCACAGTTGGTTAAAAATGCAAGAAAGATCGCAGATGGTGATTATAATGTATCTGTACAGGCGGAAAGCTACCTTGAAATTGATGAGCTTTTCCGTGATTTTACCAGAATGGCTGATGCAATAAAAGACCGTGAAGAGGAACTTTTAAACGTAAAAAAGCTAGAATCCATCGGTATACTTGCGGGCGGTATAGCTCATGATTTCAATAACATACTCACCGTAATACTGGGGAATATAGAGCTCGCTAAAATGTTTGCGTCCCGGAACGATAAAATGTTGGAAAGGCTTGAACATGCTGAAAAGGCAGCTTTAAGGGCAAAAGATCTGACCCAGCAGCTTCTCACATTCTCCAGAGGCGGAGCGCCTGTAAAACATCTTACATCAATTGCCGAGCTTCTTAAAGAGACGGCATCCTTTGCTTTAAGCGGATCCAATGTAAGCTGCGAGTTTGATATTGCAGATCATCTTTATCAGGGCGAAGTTGATGAAGGACAGATGAGCCAGGTTATTAACAACCTCATTATAAATGCCGATCAATCCATGCCCGGGGGGGGCTAATTACAGTCAGTGCGGAGGATGTGACATTAGGCCCCGAGGGCATACGGGATTCAGTCGAAAAACCTGCAGGTTCAGGAGCAAACCTTCCCTTACAGGAGGGCAAATATATAAAAATTGTCATCCAGGACGAGGGGACGGGCATACCGGAAGAAAACCTGCCCAGAATATTTGATCCCTATTTTACAACCAAACAGAAAGGAAGCGGCTTCGGGCTTGCCACAGACTATTCAATAGTAAAAAGACACGACGGACATATCACTGTGAAATCTGAGGTTGGAACAGGGACAGCATTTACGATTTATCTGCCTGCTGTTGAGGGAAAGCTTCTGCCGAAAAAGGATTTAAAAGCCCAGAAGCTTCACAGGAAGGGAAGGGCTTTAGTGATGGATGATGAGGAACCGGTAAGGACTGTATTGTCCCTAATGCTTGAGAAGATCGGTTATGCAGTTGATCTTACAGGGGACGGTTCAGAAGCGGTAGAGATGTATTCCAGAGCAAAGGGATTGAAAAAGCCCTTTGATATTGTATTCATGGATTTAACGGTTCCGGGAGGTATGGGGGGAAAAAAAGCCGTTAAAATGCTTTTAGAGATAGACACTGATGCAAAAGTAATTATCACAAGCGGTTATTCAAATGATCCGGTAATGGCTGATTATAGGAGATTCGGTTTTGCCGGTGTGGTTTCCAAGCCATATAAAATGGAAGACCTTGTTAAAATATTAAAAGAACTGAGCGGTTAAGAATAATAATTGAAAGGATTTAAATCTTCGATAATGCACCCAAATTATTTCTTTATACTGTTTTTTGCAATTGACCCCATGATTTTATCCTCGATTTGATTTAATATATATGGTTATATTCTACTTCATGCCGGCATTTTATATAAGCACCCTCCGGTATCTTAAATCAAAGATTTACTTGATTGTAATTTGTTTACAATATACTATTTATCCGTAATGAATAAGAAAAATATTGTGATATATATTTAAGTCAGTTTCACTGCCAAAAGGAAGCTACCTCCTTTGGAGGTGGTCTATAGTATTTCTAAAAAGATTAATTAAAAGGCTATGCCTTTAAAAACCTTTTGGCTTGGAAAAAGCCTCCTGCTTTGCAGGTGGTCTTTTACCATGTAAGTCGAGATAAGCCTGGTAAAGGAAGAATAATGGGACGAATTGTATCGCAAGTTGAAATATCAAATCCCTCAGATGACGGGAAAACTCTAACATGCAGTATATTTGTTGATACTGGTACAGCCGGATTAATTCTCCCTTTGGCATGGAAAAGGCGTTTGGGAGAATTTCCCGGTAGTGAAGCTGTAGAACTCGTACTAGCAAACAATGAAATAATTAAAGGTGAAGCCTGTGGACCTGCAGGGATCCAAATAGAAGGATTTCGCAAGATTTTTAATGAAGTAATTTTCATAGAAATGGAAAAAACAGAGGATGGTGAATATGAACCTCTTTTAGGATATATAATTCTCGAACAGGCACAAGTAGCTGTTGATATGCTTGGGCACCGTCTTGTACCAGTGAAATACATTGATTGTAAATAAATGATTTTTTATTATTTTTTGTATTATTTAACATGTTACTTCTTGTCATAGGCACAATCATCGTTTTTTTTTAAGTGTGGCTCATTATTGAAAAAGAAAGTTTCCGGGTTTAATAGATCACTGAGGAAATAAGAGACTACCGGATTATTTTTGAATAGGGACGGCGGAGGTCTTGCTGCGCCATTTTTCAACCGCATCTACTTTATGACAGGCAGTCAAATGGCCACCTCCGACATCTTCGAGTTCCGGCTCCGTCACCCTGCATTTTTCTGCAGCAAACCAGCACCTGGGATGAAACCTGCACCCCGGAGGCGGATTGATCGGGCTTGGAACTTCTCCCGTCAGTATAATTCTTTCTTTCCTGATATCAGGGTCCGGAATCGGTATTGAAGATAAAAGGGCTATTGTGTAGGGATGAAGGGCCTTTTTAAAAAGGGCATCGGTTTCTGCAATTTCAACTATCTTCCCAAGATACATTACGGCAATTCTGTCGCTTATGTGCTCAACCACCAAAAGGTGGTGGGTGATAAATAGATAGGTTAATTTAAACCTCTTCTGTAGATCAATAAGGAGGTTAAGTATCTGCGCCTGAACAGAAACATCAAGTGCCGATGTCGGCTCATCAAGAATGATAAATTCGGGATTTGTTGAAAGAGCACGGGCTATGGCAATCCTCTGTCTCTGCCCGCCCGAGAATTCATGAGGATACCTCATCAAATGGTCCATGGTCAATCCCACCGACTTGAGAAGCTCGAGGGAACGCTCGATCCTTTTCTGCCCCCGTGCAATTTTGTGGATCCCCAGGGCTTCTCCCACAATATTTTTTACAAGCATCCTCGGATTCAGAGAGGAGGAGGGGTCCTGAAAAACAATCTGCATCTTCTGCCTTAACCGCTTTAGCTCTTTCCACCTGTATGTCGTAATATCGTACTGCTTTATACTGTCGTTTTTTATGCATCCATTCTTACGTACATTTTTTATAACTTATTCAGGCGCATTATAGAATATGTGCCCTTTTGTTGCCTTTGTAAGCTGAAGGATTGTTTTTCCAAGAGTCGTCTTTCCGCATCCGGATTCACCAACAAGGCCGAGGCATTCGCCTTTACGAAGGGAGAGAGAAACATCGTCTACTGCTCTTACATGCCCTCTGGTCCTCTTGATAATTCCTCCCGTTATCGGGTAATACTTTTTCACGTCACAAATATTGATAAGGTCAGGCAATATGAGACTCCCCCCTCATATATAAAAATATAGCTTTGAAAACTGCCTTAAAAGTCACAAGCCGGCTTCCTCACAATAGCTAATGTCAAAGTGACGGGTGACAATCGCCCTTAAGGTATATTATCCATAATCCTCAATCGCTTTATAAATTGTTTTTAATGTAGGGGCAATTCATGAATTGCCCCTACTGTTTTGCAGCACAAAGAATTAACACCAGCTCAATAATTAATTCCTTAGCTTATTATATGTCGATTGCTTTTCATTAGGGCAGGCACATGGGCCTGCCCCTACAATATTATCTATGCACGTTAGCCAGCCCATATCGATTATTAATTCCAGGATTTTATTAAATTCATTTTTATCCTGTATGTTATGCTAATTACAATTAATTCAAGATAATCTCAAAACACCTAACTGTAATGTAGGGGCAACCCGTTGCCTGTACCAGGCACAAGTGGTTGCCACTAGTATCCAATTCAATTTTCGTACCAGGCTTTCGTATTCCTGTAAAGAAAACATGCCACAGAATGGACCTGCCCCCCATGAGTACGATTTATTATTTGTTCCGGCTTTGAGCTTCTGCATATATCCATCACACCGGGACAGCGGGGATGAAACCGGCATCCCGCCGGGGGGTCTACCAGATTCGGTACATTCCCCCTGATGCTCTCAAGCCTTTCTCTCCTCTCAAGCTTGGGCACAGAGTTTAACAGCGCCTTTGTATAGGGATGAAGCGGATTCTTAAATAATTCCCTGACAGGAGCAAACTCAACAAGAGCCCCGGCATACAGGACAATAACTTTGCTGGCTATCTCTGCGATAACCCCCAGGTCATGGGTGATAAACAGTATTGAGGTCTTGTATTCACCTTTCAATTTTTCAATGAGGTCTAAAATCTGAGCCTGTATGGTAACATCAAGATTCGATGTAGGCTCATCAGCTATGAGTATATTAGGATTACAGGCCAGCGCCATCGATATTACAACCCTCTGCTGCATTCCTCCTGACAGCTCATGGGGGTAGCGTTTGATCACCTCCGATGGATTAGGTATACCAAGACTTGCTAAAAGGTCAATAGTTAATCTCTTTGCATCCTTTTTTATAAGACGTCCGTAATGTCCGTGTTTCAGCAGGTTATTTTCAGCCTTTCTTAACTTCTTTTTATACCTGTAATTCAAGCAGCGAAGAAATAACCTCGAAAATCTCTTACTTTTATCAACTCTTTCTGAAAGATTCTCTAATACGGATTCGCACAGCTCCTTCTGCCGGTGAAGAAGAAAACTCTCACTCACCTGTGTATTAATGTTAAGCACAGGATTCAGCGCAGAGCTGGCCTCCTGAAAAATCATGGATATCTCGTTTCCCCTCACGTTCCTCATGAAAGGCTCAGACTGCTCAAGGAGATTTATCCGCTTACCATTCGCTTTATATACTATCCGGCCGCTCTCTATTTTTCCCGGCGGTAGAATCAACTGTAATAGGGACAATACCGTTACACTTTTACCGCACCCTGTCTCACCCACAATCCCGAGGGTATCGCCCTTTTCAAGAGAGAAAGATATCTCGTCAATCGCCTTTACCACTCCCTCGTAGGTGTAAAAATTGGTTTTTAATTCAGAAATATCGAGTATTAATTCTCCCAAATAGAGCTCCTCGCTATTAAAATATGATTTATCACAACACGGTTTTCAGCCTGCAATTTATTTTCTTCTCAGTTTCGGATCGAAAATATCCCGGAAGGCATCCCCGAGCAGATTCCAGCCTAAAACGAAGAAGAGAATAAATAGGCCTGGTATCGTTACAACATACCAGTACATAAGGGGCTGATCCGGGGGCCCTACAATGAAATTCCGGGCCAGGCTTACCATCTGCCCCCAGTCTGCGTATCCTTCCTGCGCACCCAGCCCTAAAAAACTCAAGGCCGCAGCAGTCAGCACCATCGCCCCAATATCCAGAGAAGCAAGGATCAAAACAGGATATATCGCATTCGGAAGGATATGTTTGAAGATAACCGTAAAATCATTTGCCCCGAGCGCTTTGGCGGCTTCAACGAAGTCCTCCTCCCTTATCGATAGTATGCTCCCCCGTATCGTCCTCGCATAAATGGGCCATCCCACAACAATGAGGGATTTCATGATATTATCCAGGCTCCTCCCCAGAGCCGTTACGATTGCCATTGCAAGGATAAGCGTCGGGAGGGACATAAAAATATCCACAATCCGCATGAGGACTTCATCGACGATCCCTCCGAAATATCCCGAAATACTCCCCACTACCACCCCGATTACAAGTATGCTGCCCACAACCATAAAACCTATCCTGAATGCTGTTCGGGTTCCCCAGATTACGCCGTAAAAAATGTCATACTGCTTGGTGGTTGTACCGAAAGGATGTCCTGGGGCGGGAGGTTCAGGGATTATAGAATATCCTTCATGCGGGATCCTGAACGGCTCATGTTCGTATTTTGGAGGCGCAATTGTCGGGGCAAGCAGGGCAATCATGAGATATAAAAAGATGATCGACATCCCCGCTATTGAAAGAGGATTTTTTATAATCTTACTTAGAGAAAATTTGACCTCTTTCAGTCTCGGATGCTCCTCAAAGCTCAGCACAATCCTTCTTTTTTTTAGAAAAAACATACCCTTTATCCCAACCGTACCCTGGGGTCTATATATGCATACAGGATATCGACAATAAGATTGGTTACTACAAACAGTATTCCGTTGAACAGAACAGCCATGAGCACAGAAGGAATATCAAGCTGTGTCGCTGCCCTGGCCCACCACCAGCCGAGCCCCTTCCTGTTGAATATGGTCTCGGTTATCACCACGCCCGCCATCATTAATGCAAAAAGCCACCCGGAAACAGTCACAACAGGAATCAGCGCATTCCTTCTTGCATGCTTCTTTATAACGGTTTTCCACGCCGCACCCTTGGCCCTGGCTGTAAGAACGTACCCTTTTCCCATAGCCTCAAGCATACTGGAGCGCATGATCCTCATTACGAGGGCAATCTGTACCACTGTAAGTGTGATGACCGGAAGCACAAGGTGTCTTATGGCATCAACAAAAATCCACAGCTCTCCATTTAAAAGCGCATCTATGCTGTTTATCCTTGTGTACCTGACAAACTCGGCTGAATTAACGAAAGTATGCGCTTTATAGCCCAGGGCCTCCGGGGGGAAAAGGCCCTGAAAATAGCCGTAAAATATCATAAGAAGGATGAGGCCGAACCAGAAAGTTGGGAGAGACCACCCGACAATTGCCAGAACCCTGGTAAAGTGATCAACCGGCTTATCCCTGTGCACTGCAGAGAGAGAGCCGATCCAGATGCCGACCAGTATGATAATAGGAGCAGAAAAGAGCGCAAGCTCAAGCGTATTCGGAAAGAAAAACTTAAAGGCATCGATAACAGGGCGGGATACTGTGGTCGACCATCCGAAGTTGCCCTGAAAAATTTGCTTCAGCCAGTTGAAATACTGGATATAAACAGGCTTATCGAGGCCGTAAGTTCTGATAATGCTGTCAATATCGCCAAACTGCTTTATATCCGTTATAAAAGCCGAGGCCCTCTGCGCCGGACTAAACAGGGCCATAAGGATGAAAATAACAACGGTAACTCCGATGAGTACAACTATCAAAAGAAGCAGTCTTCTTATTATATAGTTCAGAAAGTTCATAATGTTGTTTGATAATTATTTTACGTGTTGTTTACAGCTCTGAAAATAATATTATTATAAGAGTATAAAACAAAAAACTGTATCTGCTCAGCCCGGGCAGGCTGAGCAGATAATCAGACTCTTTTAACGGGGAATCATCAGTAACCCTTTTTATACATATAGAAGTACATCTGATCATCCCTGACCGGATTCCAGTAATAGCCGGAAAGCCAGTCTCTCACATGGATCCTATCCAGGGCTTGAGAGATCTGAAAGCCCGGAATATCCTCGTAGTACAACCCTGCAAGTTTGTAGTATATATCTTTCCTTTTAGCGGGATCCACTGTCCTGATACCATCTTCAATCAGGCTGTCCACCTCCGGGTTGTGGTAGCTCTGCCATTCAGCAAAAGTACCCTCCGAGTGCTGATAGGGATACACAAAATTATGAGGATCGGGATAGTCCGCCACCCATCCGATAACGAACAGAGGGCACTTTTTTTGTACCATATTGTTGAGATAGATGCCCCAGTCAACATTCTGAATATCTATCTGAAACTTCGGGTTCAAAGATTCCACATTCTCTTCGATCATCTGGCATGCGATCTCCCTTTTCTCATTACCGGTGTTGTACATGATAGTCAGCTTGAACCCTTTCTCCCATACCTCTCCGCCCCATGCCTTCATGAAGTACTCTTTGGCTTTACCCAAATCATATTTACGTATTGGCACATTCGGGTCCCTGTACGGCAGGCCCTCTACGATCGGATGCGCAGGAGTTGCTGCATAGCCTAAAAATGCATCCTTGATATAGGTGTCATGATCAATACAATGGGCAAACGCTTTTCTTATATTAATATCCTGGAAGAAATCAGCAGGGATCCCCTCGCCGTCGAGATTCCCGCTCCAGACAGCCCGGTTGCCCTCCGGGTTGATATCGAAGTTATAAAAGACCGCAGCATTCGCCAGCGTGGGAAGGTCCTTGTAGATCTTCACCCCTTCAAGATTTTCCATTTCGGGCCAGTGCATGCTATCAACATATACGATATCAATGTCTCCTGCGGTAAACATAAGCTTTCTTGTAGTCCACTCCTCAACCTTCTTTACCACAACATTTTTTACATCGGCAGGGCCCCTGAAATAGCCATCAAACCTGGTAAGAGATACCTGCACACCGGGTTCCCATCTATCAAGTTTATAGGGACCGGTTCCCATGGCTTTGTTGTACAGAGTTTCCGTGCCCGGTGCAGGGTTGTTGTACTTCTTCCAGTTTGCCTCTGTTCCGTCCCATGCCCCGTTAGCTATCATGTATTCCTTGTTCACTACAGCCGACCAGCGCTGGGTAAGGATAGCAAGGAACGGCGGGTAGGGATCTTTCAGGTGAAAAACTACATTCTGGCCGTCAACTTCTACCGCATTATCGATATCCTTAAAATCTACGGTTATATTCCCGTCTTTATCCCTTGAGCCTCCAACACCGAGCAGCGGCTCGAAAATCATCCACATCGGGCCTCCGTCCTGGTCGGTGACCATCCCTCTTTCAAAGGAATATTCCACATCTTCCGGAGTGACCTCCGCGCCGTTATGGAATTTGATGCCTTTCCTGATAGTAAAGATATAGGTCCTGCCGCCGTCACGGATGAGCCCGTTTTTCTCGCTCGGCACTTTCTCTGCAAGCATCGGGATCACTTTTTCTGTAGAAGGACCCTCAAATTCAACCAGGGCATCGTACATATTCATGACAATCTCACCCGATGCAGTATCATACGCCCTGTGAGGATCAAGGCTCTGAATTGTGCCGTACCCTGCAGATATTATAGTATCAGGATTCTTAATCTTTTTAGCCGGTGGTTCCACCTTTTTTATTACGGGTGGCTTCTCGGGTGGCTCCGGGGGTGGTTCCGCCCCCTTACCTGCGTAAAGGAAAGAAAACATGCTGAAGAGAAACATAAAACACAAAACCGTTATGAAGATCTTTTTCTTCATTGCAAAATACCTCCTTAGAGAAATTAATTTAAGGTATACAACGTATACGAAAAAAAATGATACACTATATCATGATAATGTCAAGACAATTTTTGTAAAAAGCATTTGTGCTGGAAAGATTTTACCGCGACTGGATGATAAAAATACCATTTATTACTAAATAGGAAATTTTATACCTGTGTAAAAGCTGAATGCAGGGGTTTTAGGCGGTGATGTTGAGCTAATGTCTTTCAGGGTAATATTCAATATAGTGGATTTTACGCCTGTGCTGAGAAAAACGTTTTTAATTTTAAAAATCAATGTTTCCTCGATATAAACTCCTAAAAGCCGCTGGTGTACGGATTCTGTCTTAAAATCAGCTATTTTTACACCAACTCCTGTCCGGGAGTTTATCCATAAATCTTTTAAATCAGTGCCAACGGTTATTTCATATATCTTTTTGATATTATTTTTATAAGTCGTCGAAGAAGTGTTTATCCTGATGTTTTCATTTTCATAGTGATACGATAAAATCGCATCTTTTATAATAAAGGAAGATGAAAAACCGAATAAATTCTGATCAAACTTGCAATCCTGAGATGACAGTGAAATCAGGGGGTGAATGTAAAAAGATGTATTCCCATACATGGAGAAGATAAAACTTTTACCTAATTGTACGTCTGCTTTTCCATAGATTCCAGGTATTAAATTAATCGGCAGCTCATTAAAAAACCCTAAAGACAAACCGCTCTCAATGCTTATCTTGTTTTTTTTGTAAAGAATATGGGCGAATAGCTGGGATTTAAGGATGTAGCTGTATTTGTATCCAGTAACCAGGAGTGTCTCATGTATAAAGGGGAATGTAAGCAGGAGGTTTGTTTTTTCAATATTAATTTGATCCAGGTCTGTGTCAGATTCAGTTCTTGAATTCTTAAATCCCCATGCCCTGTATTGAACACTGGATTCAACGGTCATTTCTGAAAGACAATAAACAGCGCTCAATAAGAAAAAAACAGTCAGGAATATAATTTTATTTTTCCAATTTTTCATTTTAATAAATCTTAACAAATCCGGTTTTTCTTAGCAGCTCTGAAAAATTTATCTTTATTTTCTAGAGTTCCCCTTGTTCTTACCTACAAGTATATACTATACAAACTGGTTTTTCAAAAATTGTTTGTGTCTCTTTCGTAAATATCGGCGGCTGGAAGAGATAACAAACCTCAAAATAAATAATTTTTAAATAATGATTTTTACATTTTCATGTTTTTATACTTACCATCTAAGGGCTTTGGGGCATCCAGCGCAGGGTGAGGGTAAAGGATTAGCGTCAAGGGCTTCCCTTCTTCTCGCACCAGCGCGCTCGAGCTCTCTCAAGTTGCGAACGCCTGGCTCAAAATCCAGTGATGAGAGAAAGCGCTGCTCCGCAGCCAGCCGTTGTCTGAAGGGGTAGATAAATTGCTCGCGTGCTCCGGAAGCCAGCAACTCAGGCAGAGGGGCCTGGTCAAGCCGGCCGTATACGACAGGCTCAATGCGGGTTTCCCCTGCCTTGCCCCAGCGTGGTATCCGGCCATTAAGAGGAAGGAGCAGGTTAACGCAGGGACCGACTTTTCCATCCCAGGATACAAAAGCAAAGTGCAGGGGATTGAGGGCGCAGGCAAGAACCTCCTCTCCTTCCCGGTTCGGGTAACGAAATCGGATACCGAAACGTCGAGCGGTTTTCTCTGCAACCTTCAGGACAGCCATCCCTTCAGGGATAATGGTATCATCGTTGTACGCCGCCTGCTCGTAGTGTGGTTTTGTGGGCATGCAGTCGAGGTGGGTGACGAATACTTCGTCCAGACCGGAGCGAGCGGCAAGCTCAACCGCTTTTGGTAAATCGGCGGTGTTAGAACGGGTTAGCAGAAAGCTCATCTGAATCTTCATCCTGAGGCCCTTCTCTCGGGAGAGGGCCGCCAGGTTCCCGGTCGAGGCTAAAACCTGTTCGAGCTTCGAGCCTCCGCGCAGGGTTTCATGATTTTTAGGAGCCCCTGCGGCTGAAACGGTGATCAGATCAACATTTCCCTCAAGGAGCCAGTCCGTGGCTGCATCCAGCAAGTCGCCGTTGGTGGTTATTCCGATGGTGCAGCCTTTCTCACGGGCCTTTGCCACCCAGATGGGAAGCATCGGGTGGAGCAGAGGCTCCCCCCAGCCCTGGAGATGAACATGCTCGGCCAAATGAAGGTCCGGCTCAATCACCTTCCAGATATCATCCTTCAGATCCCCTCCGCGCCAATATCGATCCATGCCGGAGCGCGGGCATATGATACATGAGCGTGTGCACTTACTGGTGACCTCCACCTGAAGAGCCCGCAGGGGGCGCTTTTTTTTGCGGAGGAACAGTTTAAAAAAGGGAAGAGTTTTCACCTTTTCAACATCCCGGTAATGAATCTTCTGAATCCGGTACAGGCATACTTCGCGAATTCGTTTGGCAAGCTTACTAAAAAGCCTTAAAAATGCGGAACCTTAAATAAAACCCCACTGAGCAACAGCCATGCAATTAAAAGTGTCAACAGGATATTAAAGGTCTGCCCCACCCAGTATAGATGCAATGGCTTACCTTTTTTGAAATAATGGCCTAATTCTCTGAAGTTGCTGTTAAGGCCGATGCTTACAAAAGCCAGAGCGAAGAACTCCTTACGAAAAACCTTCGAAAATTTCAGAATTCCACTTACTGCCTCGTTACCCATCGTTGGTATAAACACAAATGAAAAAACAAGGGAAGCCGCCAGAAAGCCCACGATGAATTTTGGCATCCTGAACCAAATCTCCCAGGGGCTTGGTTTTGCTGCCCCAGGGACTCTTTCAACCCTGGTTACCCATATAGTGGCTATCACAAAAGCAATTATACCGATTAGTATATTTTGAATCATCTTGATTGTTACTGCCGCCTCCATGGCCAGTGGGCCTATCATCTCTCCGGACGCGGGAACAGCACCGGTAGAGTCGACTGTTCCACCAATCCATGCACCGGACATAAGTTCACTAAGGCCAAGAAGCCTACAAAGTGCAGGCATTGCTACCATCATAATCACGGTAAAGATCAGCGTCTGCCCTACAGCAATGGTTATGTAGTCCTGTTTGGATTTACAGGCAGCACCTGTAGCAATGGCAGCTGAAACACCGCAGACTGATGCAGCCGCAGATATGGGAAGGGCGAGGTCCCTATCCATTTTGAGAACCTTTGTGCCATACAAGTACATAACATACAGGACAATAGGGGTAACCCCCCAGGCTATACCCAGACCGTAAGGCCCCAGCGCCATTATTCTTGTAAAGAGAATCTCGGCACCAAGCACAACCAGTCCGCATTTTATGTATAATTCAGTTCTCGCGCCCGTCCTAAGCCATTCCGGTACTCCGATTGTATTGGATATAAGTAATCCAATCACCAAAGCCCAGAGCGGATATGACAGCCCATAGGCTTTAAGGGTTGCCTGTTGGCCTATCACCATGCTTATAATTGCGATTACAAAGACAACAAGAAAAGCCGGGACATAAGTTTTGATCCTCTCTCCCATTATCCTTACGGCTATGAG
>JAUVYC010000272.1 GCA_030603285.1 Spirochaetota bacterium | reverse complement strand
TTTCTTACCGGCAGCTCAAAATCGAAATGGTGTGGTGCTCCCAGCCGGACGGTCACAAAATTCGCTGCAAGCGGTGCATCAAACTCCTTGGGTGCAAATATCCGTTCAAGAATAACATTGGCACGATTCCGCACCTCATGGGTGTTATGTCCTGAAGCGGCAACCAGCAGGCGTACAATTTCACGAATCGACTGAAGATCATCCCCCTTCTTATAACGGCGGGCCAGACGTTCCAGCGACTTTATTGCACCGAGGTTGTTATCATAATCAAATCCCAGCTCATTACCGGGGAGGCGTGTATCCAGCTTATTGAGGAAAGTTTGCCGGTTTAGCCTGGTAAATCGGCTGATTTTTTTTCGCTCAGGAATCTCTATATATTCAATTTCAGCAAGCTTTGAAATATGAATTACTTCGTCGATCAGACGGTAAAGAGCTGACGAAACATCCGGCGGAAGTAGTTCAATGTGTGAATAACCAGTCTCTATGGCCCGTTCTTCGGTGAGGAGGAGGGATTTGAATGTTTGGTAGAGTTCACTTTTGTCCTTTTTCTGTTCATAGGCAAGCGTATCAAAGATATTCAATCCCATATATATTGTTGGAATTTCAGTCCACCGCGGTCCCTGTCCCACATGTAAAAGAACTGTTGAATTATCGGAAATATGGTAAATTGTCGGAATCCCCGGTTTTTCTTTAATCGCCACAAACCTTCGGGCCTCAAGGCTTGTATTGTTTATTTCGGCCAGTGCCTGATGGACCAGGCTTATGCAATTTACAATCCTCGAAGAGAGACGTGCATTACTCAACAATCGATTTTTTATTGTAGAGTTATTATCCGAAATGGTATTAACGATATCATTTTTTATTTCGATAAATCGTGAATTTAGGGTTTGGGAAGAGGTTCCTGACCTGAGGTGATTAATAACGTTTTTGTCAGGAAAAAACGAAAAACTACGATTCTCAGAAAAGGCCTTAGTAATTTCATGTTTTAACGCATCTTCGGCATCTCCTTCATTCTCTTTGATCCCCCAGCGGCCAAGGTTAGAGAGGAACGCCAATTTTGTGTCTGGCGCCATTTTCTTCTTCCTTTACTGACTTATCACTGCCAAAAGTAAGCCACCTCATTTGGAGGTGGTCTTTTACTTACTTCGGAGTGAGATACCAATGAAAAAATTTAGAGAATCATCAAGAATAAGATATACTAAAAAAATGTTAATACCTTTTCCTATACATTGCAACTATTAATGCTGCCTGTGCACAAATCTTTTAAGGCAAATTATGAAAACAATGGTGGTCTCATGAATACTGACGCAGAAACAGCCTTAATATACAAATATGTCATGCTGGATTCATAAACTTGCAAAGTTCATTGAACCGGCTATATTTTCCCATCCCAGGGTTTCCAGGTTTTCCTGTAGCCAATCCAGCAGCCCTAATCTTTCAGAATCGCTTTTAGGAAGAATGTTAAAAAACGCTTTTCCTGTATTCTGAAATTTTTCTCTCTCTAATTGAAACCTCTGGTCTGTAGTGATCGAGGACAGGTTTGTTATTTTTTTAATACTTTTTATCCCCTTAATAAAATCAAAAATGAAATAGGGTTTGAAAAAAGAATTTTGAAACTCTTTTTTAATGAGGTATGAACAGCCACAGGATGAGGAGAGCGCAGCAATCCCTCCAAAGGGAATGGTTTCCAGTTGCGCTATGCCGAAAGGTTCATATATTGAAAATCCGAACTCAGCATCTGAGCCAATGCGGAGATCAATAAAACTTGCATCTTCAGGCACTCTCTCTCCGCATTTTCGCCTGTCAAAGCCGAATTGATTGAGAAAAATCCCCTTTATATTCTTTGACCGTGCATTAAAAAGTGACAGGTGACTGTAGATATCATTTTCAGAGCCTACCAGGTCGGGCCATCCATCTTTGTGAATAACAGGCCAGCCGTATTCACTCTCCATTGCTGATATATCAGATGTGCATCTTCCTCTCCCGATGAGGGTAGATAATAATATGTATGCGCCTTTTATGCCGTGCTGATGAAAGATCTCATCAAGTATATATAAATATGTGATGTCCCTCCAGATTCCTTTACTCCCTATCAGCCTTGTCACATGAGTGAATATGATGTCCGGTATAAAGTTAAATAAATTATTGATATACTCCTGAAGTTGCTTTCTGCTTTTCATTTTTTCGTCGTGAGTGATGTATCGTAAAGGAATTCCGTTATACACCACTTTCAGTTTTTTTTCATGAACGCCGGGGATGAAGTACTGGTATTCCTCTTTTATGAGGTCACTCACCGCAAATATATAATCAAAGTCACTGCTCTTTTTTACAAGTTCTGAACGATAGTTCTCTATCTGACTCCCATATTCATCCTCAAAGGTTTTTCCTTTTGCTTTGTTTTTATACATTATGTTATAAAATGAGATATCGTGACCGGGATGTTTTTCAACAACCGCCCTGCATGGAGAAACTTCATGGGCATAGAAAATGGTTTTGTGTTTTTTCCTGTCGAAATTGTATAAGGCAACGTTGAGGGCTGACGGAATTCCCATATACTCGTGTGCGAAATGATAAAATAATGTGCCTTCTGGGTAAAGTATCTGTAAGATTGATAAATATGGAATTGCAATCCTTATATACTGTTCATAGTCCCATGAATGATACCGGTTAGATTCTATACCGCACTTCTCCCACAGTTTATGTTTGAAGGAATTGATTTCTTTAATATGCATTCTGTTAATACCAATGAGTATGGCATCGACAGTATTTGTCTTATTAATATTGAATTCATTTACGAGCGTTCTCTTTCCATACACAATATCGATATTACACTTTTTAATGTTGTCCAGAAAAATGTTATTATAATCCTCGGTATCATAGTTATCATGGTTTGAATAAAGAACCTCTCCACCTTTCCCCAGCCTGGAGAAAACATCTGTGCTGTATGAAAAAAGAGGTCCGTAGAGAACTGTTTTATCAAAGAAAGATTTATAATTATCAGCAGTACAGAGACCATTAATTACCGAACCTATTCCGCCGATCTTGTGAACTGCTTCGTGGGTTATATGAATGCCAATTCTCATGTCTAGTCTCCTGGGTTATTAGTGGGATCTTATTACTATAATTATGATAGGCTGGTATAAATATAATTATAATCTAGATTTTTCATTTATTAACACTGTTTTTAAAAAAACTGGTAAATTTTTTATAAAAATATTTTTATTGTTAAAAATGTTCATGTTTTGAATATCCGACTTGTTTCTACTTGAAATCCCTTGAAGGCAGGGGTAGGAGAGGGGGACGATACATTAATAAACTCATAATTTCAAATCAAAATCTCATTATTAATTATTCATTGTATGTTTTAATATATCAGGCCCTTTTATTACAATTTTTTTCGATTTTAAATAAACAGGCTTGAAAAAAAATTAAATGTAATATTAAATGGTAAAAACAATTCTATCATAGTTTTTCATAACCCCTGATAAAAAAGCTAACTTTTTTCTAATAAACTCCCTCCATGCTCAAAATTACGAAATAGAGAAATACTTTGATTATTACGGACATGAGCTTGATAGGCTCATTACAT
>JAUVYC010000236.1 GCA_030603285.1 Spirochaetota bacterium | reverse complement strand
AGGGTTCCAGAACAGCTCAATTTATACAGGTGGGGAATGCTGTCCCGCCGCTTATGGCTGAGGTAATTGGACAAAAGGTAAAGGAAATTCTCGAATGAAGGGTGTCTATAAATTCAGGCCATCAGCAAGGTTAATCCGAACCATTGGCGATGATATTATCAAAGATGTATATGCGGCGGTAATTGAATTGATAAAAAACGCATACGATGCAGATGCAAACAACGTGCAATTGAAATTTATTGATCTGGCGAATATAGAAAAATCAAAAATAATAATCAAAGATGATGGTCATGGAATGAATTATGAAACGGTAGTTAGCAATTGGATGGTTCCTGCGACAGGCGATAAATTGACCAGAATAAAGAGCCCGGGTGGACGCTATATGCTGGGCAGAAAAGGTATAGGCAGGTTTGCTACTTCCATACTCGGTAATACTCTTCTCATGGAAACAACGGAGGAATCAGGCATAACTACCATGGTTTTGATCGACTGGAGTATTTTTAATACTGAAAAATATTTAGATGAAATAGAACTACTTGTAGAATCAAAAACTTCAGATCAAAAATCTGGAACAGGGCTAATAATAGAGCCTGGAAAAAGGGTATCCGAATGGACGGAAAAAGAGATGGAACTCCTGGTAAAAGAATTAAGAAAGCTTGTATCGCCAATTATGGAAAAAGAAAATTTTAATATTGGAATTGAATTCAACAATACAGGTATTAAAAATTACGATAACATGCAAAAAAAGATAGATCCTTTTCCGATGTTAGATCTGTTCGATTACAGACTATCAGGGAAAGTAAATGAGAAAGGGGATGTCTCTCTGGTTTACGAAAATCAGGTTGAAAAAAATATTTCTCCAGAAAAGATTAACTTTCATATTAATCTTGATAAAGGAAAACTATGCGGTCCTCTTGAATTAGATTTCAGGGTTTTTGATCGGGATGTTAAAGCAATAGAAGACATAATAAAAAGAGGGCTGAAAGATCCGGATACGGGAGAGTACCTGGGCAAGTTAGAAACTAGAGAGTTACTAAATGATCTTTGTGGCGTTGGTGTTTATCGTAACGGTTTTCGTATCAGACCTTATGGAGAACCCGGATACGATTGGATACTGCTTGATAAAGCAAGAGTACAAAATCCATCTATGAGAATTGGCAGTGACCAGATTGCCGGCTTCATAACAACCGCTGATGAAAAAATATCACATCTTGAAGAAAAAAGTTCCAGGGAAGGATTAAAAGAGAATAATTATTATACAGGATTGGTGGAGATAGCCAATCAATGTCTTACACAACTCGAAACGCGAAGGTTTGATTTCAGAAAAAAAACCGGTCGCGGTAGAAAGACAGTTAAAATAGAAACAGAACTTAATACTCTCTTTGATTTTGATATATTTAAGAATTCTATTAAAAGGGAGTTAAAAAAAGCAAATGTAACACCACAAACACTAACGAAAGTTGAAAATATAATCGCAAAAACTGAAAAACGTAAATCTGATATCTTTGATCAGATTAAAGACACAGTAGCCATGTATCAGGGCCAGGTAACACTTGGCAAAATAATCATGGTTATTATGCATGAAGGGCGTAAGCCTTTAAAATATCTGAAGGAGCAGTCTCCTCGTATTGCAAGGTGGATCAAGGAATTAAAGGAAGAATATAATACTTATCTACTTGATAAGACAATTGGTAGGCTTGAGGATACGAAAAAAGAGGCTCTGCTTTTAATAGATCTGTTTAATAGGCTTGATTCTCTTGCCGTAAGGAAGCGTGGAAATAGAAAGGAAATTAATATCTATAATATTATAAAAAGGTCGGAAGAACTATTTAAAAATGAGCTTTTAGAAAAAAAGATAACATTTAAAAATGAAGTAAATACAAAAATAACTTTCTGGGGATGGGAACAGGATTTTTCAATCGCTCTGACAAACCTGATTGATAATAGTCTGTACTGGTTGTCATTGTTAAAAAATAGAAAGGAAAAACGAATTATAATTTCTTCACAGTATGATGGCGAATTGTTAATTATTGATTACAAGGATAATGGCCCCGGTATAGCAAAGAAATACATTGAAGATGGTCTCATTTTTGAACCCGGTTTCTCAACCAAACCAGGAGGTAGTGGTCTGGGTCTATCTATTGCAGGTGAAACAATAGAAAGAAATAAAGGTGTTCTTCGCGCACTTTATGATTCTGAAGGTGCGTACTTTAGAATTGAGCTTCCATCAGGAGAATTACACAAGGAGTATAAATAGGATGTTAAATTTACTTATTGTTGAGGATGATGAAAAGCAGAGAAAGCTTTATCAAGATTCAATAGACGAATTTAATACAGGTTCAGACATAAAAATTAAAATTAAGTTCAGTAATGATCTTGTAGAAGGCCTCGAACAGATCAGAAAAAATGATTTTGATGCTGCTATAATAGATTTGAGACTCGGTGAAGGTGATTTGAAAGGTAAAGGCAAAGAAATAATAAGGGAAATAAAAAGCAATTTACGTTTTCCTGTCTTTATATTGACCGGATATCCTGGAGACCTGGATGAAGATTTAAGAAAAGAAAATATCTTTTATAAAGTTTATAAATCAACAGGGAAAAACACCATTGAGGCATTGCAAGAAATGGCGGATATATACAGGACAGGAATAACTAAGATTATAGGTAGAAAAGGAATTATTGAAAAAACCCTACAGGAAGTTTTTTGGGGAAACATCGCAGAAAACATGGAGTATTGGAAAACAGCAATTGAAGATGAAAGCAAAATTGAAAAGGTTCTTTCAAGGCACATACTTGCACACTTAGCCGAAAGTTTAAAACTGACCGAAGAAGGTGAATTTGAAAAATGCAATCCTGCTGAAGTTTACATTATGCCTCCTATAAAGAAAAATTTTTTTACTGGTGATATTTTAAAGGAAAGAAATGACACAAAATATTACATAATTTTAACCCCTGCCTGTGATATGGTATTGAGAAAACGGAAAGATGGTGAAAATTTGATAACATTTAGAAACGCTGATAAAATAATCATCGTGAGATTAATTGAATTTAACAAAATTCCAGAAGTTAGCGACTATATCGAAACTCGAAGCAATACAAAGAAGAAAGAGGTTTTAAAGTATATTGGAAATACAAAGAAGGAAAGATATTATTATTTGCCATCATTTGGGTTACGTTTACCAGGATTTCTGATCGATTTTGAGGATATAAATGGAATTAAACCGGAAAAAATTAATATTTATGATCGTGTTGCGTCTGTGAATGAGCCTTTTTTAAAAGATATCATAGCGAGATTTACATCACATTATGCACGACAGGGCTCACCTGATTTTGATGTAAAACCTATACTGGCAAAAATGTTAAATGCTTGAAACATATATCCGCCGTAAATTTTTTAAGTGGCATAAAGATAATTACAGGAATTTCCTATGGCGCCAAACCAAACATCCGTATAAAATTATGATCGCAGAGTTTATGCTCCATAGAACTAAGGCCGAGCAGGTTGAACCAGTTTATAAGGATTTCATAAAAAAATATCCTGATATTGATTCGCTTGCCTGTGCAGACCCGATTGAAGTAAATAAAGTTACAGAAAAACTGGGTCTTCACTGGCGCGGACAACATTTTACCGATGCAGCAATATTTATAAAGGATAATTTCAAAGGAAGGATACCGGATTCGAGGAGAGAATTACTGTCTGTTCCTGGTGTTGGTGAATATATTGCCGGAGCGATTCTAACCATTGTATTTAATAAAAAAGAATGGGTGGTTGACAGTAATATTGCAAGATTTTTAGATAGATTCTACGGCTTCCACTTGAGTGGTGAGATCAGAAGAAAGAGGGAAGTTATTGAAGTCTCAAAAAGGCTCTATCAGACAACCAGATCAGAACACTTTACGTTTGCTTTGCTCGATTTTTCTTCACTGGTCTGCAAGCCTATTAAACCTGTCTGTAACGCCTGTATTATAAAGATGAAATGTAACTATTGGAAACAATATCACCACCACACATTAAAAATGAGGATAACAGAACGGGGTAAAATATATACATTAAAGGGCTCAAACGGCTCAGAAAGGGCTCGCAATGGGCTCAAAGAGGATATATAAGCAGTTAGGTTTAATATGATGAAGCAGCAATTAGAAAAACGTACAGTCCCAATCTGGCAGATAAAGAGCAAAACCTCAACGTATCGAGCTAAAAAACCCATAGCTATAACTATCTTCAAAGATAACGGTCTTTTCTTTGCAGAGAATGAAAACCTGGAAGTATTCGGATACGGAGAAACGCAGGGAAAAGCGATACTCGATCTTAAGTTGCATATACTTCATTTTTATCAATACTACCAAAAACTTAATAAAGATGAACTGGTTGGCAAGGCTGCACGCCTGAAAGAGGCATATAAAGATCTTTTAACCGAGGAACAGTTATGCAGATAGACATAAACCAAATAGAAACCTCACTGCTAAAGAATGGTTTTGTACGAGAGGAACGTAAACTTAATTATTTTAAATCAGAAACAACTTGCAGGTTTCAATTATGAAAATTCAAGAGTTTATTAAGAATCAGTTCACTGAGAGGCTAAAAGATTCACCTTCGCTGATTATATATGAC
>JAUVYC010000237.1 GCA_030603285.1 Spirochaetota bacterium | reverse complement strand
TTTTGAGGGTATTTGGGCTTGATTGTCTCTAAAATAGGTGAATGTTTTGCTTTCTTATCCAAACTTTTGAAAAGAGTCACTTAAAAAATAATATGGAATGTCACAGTATTTACGTCATATATTGTTGACATTGAATAATGTTAATACCGAACTGGTAAAAATGATAAATCCTTTTCTGGCATGTAATTATATGTGTATGCTGTAGCATTTCAGCTAGTACTCTCATACAAAAATGTATTCACTTTTTCTCCACCACGACCGATTATTCTTCTAAATATAATATTCAATCAATTAGTCCACACCAGTTTATGATTGCCGCTGAATATATTTTTGCCGCGTTTATTACCTGATCTACCGGAACATGTTCATTTGTCCCATGAATTCCCATACTCAGGTCACCCGGGCCCCAGTTTACTCCATTCATCCCCTTTTCAAACATATAATTAACATCTCCCACAAAGGGCGATGGTTTAACATTTGGTGTGCTTCCCATCACCTGTTCATAAGAAGAGACCATCGTTTGAATCGATTCATCATCCTCAGGTATATTTAGCGGCACCTTAGGCGGGAAGGGAAGTTTATACTCCGGCATATGATCTTTGAGCCAGTGATCATGTTTTGCAATATATTCTATCGTCTCGATGATCTGCTTTTTAATATTATCAACCGTTGTTTCAGGGGAAATCATGGAGGCGATCATCATCTGGCATTCACCCGCCTGCGCAGAAAAGCTCTCCCCTCCTTTAATCTGTGATATGGTAAGTGTTGTTGCACCCGGGTCCAAAGAAGGATCGTAATAATCAAGTCCCCAGGACCTCTCCAGTTCATTAAAAGCATTTATTAATTTCACCATCTTGTCAATCGCGTTTACACCTATCTGTTCTTCTTTTCTTCTTTGAGGCCAGACGGTTTTATATCTGTTACAGATATGGGTCGATTCCCCCTTGATCTTTATGTCAAAGTAAATTTCCCCCTTTGATTTATTATAAATATTCAGGTTTGTTGGCTCACACATGATGCCAAAATCAGCGACATATCCCTTATCCAATAAAGACCAGATTCCAATTTCAGCCCTTCCTGATTCCTCGCCATCAACATATGTTAATAGAAGATCACCCCTTAACTTTAAACCCAGTGCGTTAATTGTTTTAGCTGCATAGAGCATCGAAATACCACCGCCTTTCATATCTGTGGCACCCCTGCCCCATACCTTTCCATCCTTGATCCCTCCATCAAAGGGCGATAGTACAGTCCAGTCCCTTTTCTGCTCTTCACTTACCATCACAACATCAGAATGAGTATTGAACAATAAAGAACGGCCCTTTCCCGCCCCTTTTTTTACTCCAACAACATTCGGCCTGCCCTCTTCCAGTTCGTAATAATCAACCTTATCAAAATATTTCATCTTCTCCATTTCACCCGTAAGCCATTTTTGACATTCAACCATCTCAGTTTCTTCTCCCTCTAACAGCTGTTCCTTGTTAATCGAACGGAAGTTTATATAAGTCTTCAGCGTTGATAAAATGTTATACTTCTCTGAATCAATGTACTCGGTCACCTGGTTGATTACTTTCTCATTACTCATATTTTCCTCCTTTAATGATTAATTAATCCCTACTTGTCACCCAGAGATATATCCGATATGATTAAATGAAAAAATTACTAAATTTTAAACTTACTTTCAGCTTCACCAAATAGCTTATCGAATATCGCTATAACTTTGTCAAGTTCAGCTGTGCCTATATTTAATGGCGGTATCAACTGCATCCTGTTGTGATAATATCCACCCTTTTCATATAATAGACACTCTTCTACCGATCTATCCCTTATGTACGTCGATGCTTCCACCGCAGGCTCCTTCGTCTCCCTGTTATTTACCAGCTCAATTCCTGTATATATCCCCCTGTTATCAATATGCCCTATTATCTTATGCCTTTTCTCTAAATCCCTTAACCTTTCCATAAAGTACGCACCCGTCTTATTTACCTTCTTGAGAAAATCTTCAGATGATACCACATCTAATATGTAATTTCCAGCAGCGCAGGCCAGAACATTACCAGCCTGCGTCGATACATGGGCTCCAGGACCCCATTCTTCCAGTATCTCCGCCTTTGCTATCACCGCTGATATCGGCACACCACCTCCGAGCGCTTTCGACGTAACTATCATATCCGGATCTATCCCGGAATGCTCAAATGCCCACAGCTTCCCGCTCCTCCCTAAGCCGGCCTGTATCTCATCTATTATCAGAAGCATCCCAAACCTATCCGCGATCCTCCTTAACTCCTGTAAATATTCTACAGGCGGTATATAATAACCGGCAGAACTCTGAAACGGTGAAACCAGTATCGCAGCTACATTATTTATATTGTTAACCCCATCCGTATAAGGTGATTCCTTGCCGTCAAGAAGCCTTTCGAAACTCTTCATGCAGTACATATCACATCCCGGATATTCTTTATCATATGGGCAGCGGTAACAGTAAGGAAAGTGAAAATACCCTATAGCTTTATCCGGTAATATAGGATAAAAATAGGGCTGCATATTACCCTTTCCAGTTAATCCCATCGTTCCATATGTCACTCCATGGTAATCACCATATGCAGTAAATATGTACGGCTGACCTGTGTAGTACCTTGCCGCCCTCACCGCAAGTTCTATGCCGTCTGATCCTGTCACCCCGTATGCTACCTTCGTCTTACCCTTTATCCCGGACTTATTAACCAGTTTTTCCGAAAGCTTCACTCTCTCTTCATGGGGCAAATCAAAAAAGTGCGTGAGCTTTGCCGCCTGCTCCTGTATTATCTTTGTTATCTCTTCATTACATTCTCACAATGACGAAACGGAAAACACTGCAAGCAAGTCAAGATATTCCTTTCCATCTGCATCATATAAAAATGCACCCTTAGCCCGCACTATTACAGGGGTTATTTCAAAAATACCCCACCCAACACCTCCATAGGACTCATAGGCCGCCACTTTTTCGCCAATTCCTTTGTCTTCTTTCCAAAGGGTGATTTATCTATCCGTTTCTTGAGCATTTCATCCGTTAGCTTGAGCCTGTCTCTTTGCTTTACTATATTTTTTTTAAACTCTCTTTTCATTTTGTATCTCCAGAATTTATTTTTCTTGATGACCGCCATTAAACTCAAGAATCTGGCAGTTTGTTCTATACCGCCATTTCCATACCTCCGGCGATGTTAATGGCCTGACCGGTCATATACTCAGCCTCCTCAGAGGCTAAAAACAGTACCACTTTTGCAACATCTTCCGGCTCCTCTAACCTCCCGAGAGGAATAGCGCTGTGATATTCATCTATTACATCTTTCTTTGTCATTCCCCTTAATTTTACCTCCCAGCCGATTTCCCTCTCCTGCATTGAGGTTTTTACAAATCCCGGACAAACACAATTTACATTTATCTTATGCTCTGCCACTTCCAGCGCCAGTGACTTTGAAAAACCGAGCACGGCAAACTTGGAAGCCGCATAATGAGATAATAATAAAGCCTGCCTTTTTGCCGCAATTGATGCGATATTCACAACCTTCCCTCCATTCCCCTGTTTTATGAACTGCTTTACCTCAGCCTGGCAGCACAGGAATACTCCCTTTGCATTGACATTCATGTTTAAATCCCACTCTTCTTCTGTTAAATCAACTGTCCAGTTCATTGTGGACACACCTGCGTTGTTTACCGCTATATCTAACCTGTTAAACCTTTTCACCGCAGTTTCAACAAGGTTCTCGCAATCTTTTTTTAATCGCACATCCACTTTTACCAGCTCACAACTTCCCCCTGCCTTTTCAACTATTTTAACGGTCGCATTTGCTGATTCCAAATCTTTATAGTACCCTATAACAGTATTTGCACCTTCTTTTGCAAATGCTAAAACGATAGCTCTTCCGATACCTTTATCTCCTCCTGTAACTATTACAGTCCTATTTTTAAACCGCATAATTATTTTTCCTCCTCTTTTAGATATTTTCATAAAAGCTGTTTTAACAGAGCAGGAATTTCCCTTAAATCATCAATAACAAAATCTGCAGAAGAAAAATCAAGATCATTATTGTGGAGCGCTTTCCTGGCTATGACGTACATTCCCGCTTTTTTACCAGCCCTAATCCCGCTGATGGAATCTTCAACAACAACCACAGACCCTGGATCTACCTTTAACCTGGAAGAAACTGTAAGGAATGGCTCAGGATTGGGTTTTCCGAACTTTACGTCTTCACCGTATATAACCGTTTTGAAGTACGGCAGCAGTGAATAACGTTCAAGGGCAAGTCTGGCTAATTTTTTTTCACTGCTCGTTGCTATTCCCATAAGATATTGACCCTTTAACTGTTTCAGGACTTCAACGGCATGAGGTGTGAGCGGAAAGACCGCTTTGTAATATCGAATGAGGGTATTGTAGTGTTTTTTGATCATTTCACCTGCGGGTATGTTCACACCAAAACGGCTGACAATATCCGTAAAATAATCTTCCAGCTTAACCCCCAGGTACTCTTTAGCTATTGAATGTGTTAACCTGATTCCGTACTGCCCC
>JAUVYC010000221.1 GCA_030603285.1 Spirochaetota bacterium | reverse complement strand
AATCTGCCATGATCCCCATCACTCCCGTAAAGATAACCATTTATATAAACACAGGCGCTGAACTCATTTCTCATATTCTCATTCTGCCACAATAACTTAGGTTCATTTCCTGTTATTTCTATGAGTTCACACCTAGCAGCCGACCAGCCAGTTGACAAGAAAACCTTATTTCCAAACAATATGGGATCAGCTGCGTTAGCCCCAGGAGTTATAAACTCAAAATACCACAACTGCTTCCCTGTTTGAATATC
Source organism: Spirochaetota bacterium (assembly GCA_030603285.1). Lineage (GTDB taxonomy): Bacteria > Spirochaetota > B62-G9 > B62-G9 > DRHN01 > JAUVYC01. The sequence continues at coordinate 4,614 of JAUVYC010000221.1, read as the reverse complement.
CACAGAGTATAACCCCGTGCAATGGTACATAAGCGCACAGCGTTTACCATCCCAGTCATATATAACAGGTGTTGCATATCCACCCAAATCTTTACTCTGAGGACAAATCTTTGAAGGATGGTATTTTTCACTGATCCACACCATCTTACCTGTTTTTTTATCCAAAGCCATTCCTGAAAGGTTGAAGTTTAAAATGATAAGGTCGCCTTCAATAACGAGAGATCCAGCAATACCATAGAATGGTTTGACTACATCATATTCGGAAACGAGATCTTTCTTCCACCGAAGCTTCCCATTTTTTGCCTTCAAGCACAGTAAAATTCCCTTATGACTCAATGCATAGACATACTTGCCGTCAATGGTTGGTGTTGACTGTGGATCTAGGGGCCTTTCAAATGAGTATTGCCAGATCTCCTCGCCTGTTTCAGCATTGAGGCAATACACTTTTCCTTCTCTACCTTTTAAACCCATTGTATAAAGGCGGTTGTCTTTGATAGCAACATTTGAATAGCCCATCCATACATCCGTTTTCCACAGTATTTTAGGACCTCCAGCCAGCGCTTCAGGATCCCAATTTGTTTCCTTAGAGATGCCGTCTCCATTAGGGCCGCGCCACCGCGGCCAGTCCACTTCGTCTGCATTCTTATAAATACCGCAATTGCCAAGTATCAAAAGAAAGATTAATGCTGTCAGGATAAGACAGATTGATGTTATTAATTTGCGTTTCATAATATTCTCTCTTTTTTTAAATTACCTAATGTGGACAAGCCATGGTCAAGATTATAAAGATATTTTCTTGCAAACTAAAGTTTGTGCCTGTTGGGCAAGAAAATCAGGATTAAGGCACTAATATAGTTATTACATTAATTGAAAACATATCATAAAATATCTCATTTGCTTTAGATAGAGTAAAATTAGTACCCCTACGTAAATACGTAACAGTTAAAAAATGTTGCAAAAATTTGTTTAAAAATTCTTGTTTATAGTAAATGAGCTTATCGCCTCCTGTTTGAGTACCTTTTATTGACTCTCCTGTAAGAAAAATTATTTCTATAAAATCATTAGCCAATTTATCAGCATCTTTCTTTGCAATTCTAATATCATACATTTTTAATATCCCGGTGATTAATTACGTATAAGGGTCCGAGTGTGGCCAATTTTGTTAATCCTATTACCACTTCAAATAATTTTACTTTTTAACTGATCCTGTAACTAAAATCTCATCTACCTTGAAATCGGGAAAGACCTTTTTTATTTTGGCAAGTGTTGTTAATGATGGGTTCGCATGCTTTGATCTTTCAAGACGTTGATAACTATAAATATTTTTCATACCAAGTAACTTTGCTATTTCGCTTTGGGTAAGTCCTTTCTGTCTTCTTAACATCCGCATCTCAAGTGCAAATCCTATTTTCGGATGTACCGGAACTTCAACAATATTTTCGCCTTTTACTTCCTTATCAGGCATTAGGAATGTAACATCCGAATTATCAGGTTCATCAAGATATAGGTTAAGAGCTTCTTCCATATTTTTTTGGAGTTCATTAAAAGAATCCCCTTGAGTAACACACCCCTCAAGTTCTACACATTCTGCCCAATATCCATCCGGTTCTTTATGTATTTTAAAATGATAGTACATTTTATTTACCTCCTATAAGTCTTTTTAGAAGATAGTTTTCTATCCCTTTCTTCAACTCTTTATGCATTGGTATTGTCTCACGTTTTCCATTTTTACCAACTACAACATGACTTCCTTTCCTGCGAAGGACTTCCCAACCTGCCTTTTGGTATCTTTTAAGCATTTCTTTTCAGCTAATTGGCATGCTGGATCTTCTCGTATTTATAAAATACCAACTATATTTGGTATTGTCAAGACCTTGAAAATAATTTTTCCGGAAAGTTATCTATTTTCATCAGAAATGGGATATTTTCCAATCTGTTTTTACGAATAAATCCACGCCATTGTGATTTCTTATGGGAATCTTCTGAGAAAGAACTCGATAAAACAGTAGGTTGAGATGGAATTGCTGTGCCTCTATTTGAAAAGGTTTTCATAATAGCTGTTGATAGTATCTCACCATCAAAATTAAACTGCCGACTTAAAAACCAGATATCAAAGATATCTTTCATTCGGCTGCTCAGTGTACCCATTTTGACCATAGCTTCAAATTTTTCAGCTATTGTACTCTCCCTACTGTATCTACGGAGCTTTGGAGCAGGAAAATCGAGTATTGTAGGGTAAACAGCACGCTTTGGTTTAGGGACAATCACATCGCCGAATCCTATATCAAGTTGCATAGTGATACGTGCGGTGCCTAAATTGCCTTGGAAACGGACTCGAAGTCCTTCATAATTTACATCCTCAGTGATGCGCTCTCCTTCCACACTGGATGAATCGAAAACTGCACCATCAGGTTGAACTTCCTGTAAACAAATTTCTTTCGTTAAAGAAATTATGGAATCAATGCTGTTATTACATCGGCCAAGAAAATCTGTATTAAGGTACTAATGTGGATAAGCCACATTCAGGATTATAAAGATATTTTCTTGCAAACTAAAGTTTGTGCCTATTGGGCAAGAAAATCAGGATTAAGGTACTAAAAAACTTCATTGATGTAGTCTATCTATCCAAAAAGTTTTACGTCAAAAATGAAGCACATCGGTCTTTTTTACCTCTAATTTACTCGTATATTAGCTTTTTCCCTTCAAAAGTGCAAGTATATTGACACAATAACTGCAATTTCGTTGTTTATACAATTATAATAGGCCGTTCAGGAGGGATTTATGAATAAACAACAACCTAAATTATTAGATCAACTCCAGGAAGATCTCCGTCTCAAACATTGTTTTCTAAAAACCAGAAAAATCGTATGTTCACTGCCAAAAGGAAGCCACCTCCTTTGGAGGTGGTCTTTTACTAAGCTAAAACAATCTATCAATCATCTGGGCCCCCCGTAGGGTTAATACAAATGTTTTTTTACTGTGCGATTTCACTGGTAAATCCTTTACGAAGGTGCTTGTTGACAAGCAGAGCCATAATTACAACAGGAGCGATTACGGCTATCGACCATGCAGAAAGCAGACCCCAGCGGACCGCAGTCTCCATACCGCCTAGAAAACGGGTAAGGCCCACGGTAAGCGTTTGGGCGTACCTTCCAGAGAGTATCAGGGCAAATAGGTACTCGTTCCAGGCGAAGATAAGCGAAAGGATGGTAATAGTCGCAACTCCGGGCAGAGCACAGGGCAAAACGACCTGCCAGAAGATACGAAACTGAGAGGCCCCATCGATGGCCGCTGCTTCGTCGATGTCCTGCGGGATGCCATCGAAAAAAGCCCTCATAAGCCAGATGATAATAGGCAGGTTTATAATAATATACACAAACAGGAGGCCGCCGCGTGTACCCACAAGACCCAGTTTAACCATAATAAAAAACAGGGGCAGGGCGAAAACAATGTAGGGCATAAATCGCACTGAAAGTACAAAAAGCATGATTCCCCTCTTGCCCTGGATGGAAAAGCGGGAAAGTCCGAATGCCGATGGAACACCAAGCATAATTGAAAGCGTTACCGAAGAAAAAGTAACTACCAGGCTGTTCCTGAAGTAAAAAAAGAACCCTTCTCTGAACACAACAGCGTAGTTTCTCAGGTTAGGGCGAAATAAAACCACAGGTGGAATCCGCATAAGATCCCCTTCGCTTTTAAATGAAGCAAGAAGCACCCAAATAAGTGGGAAAAGGGCGACAAAAACAGCAAAGATAATCATAGCACCACGCAATATTTGTAACATTTTTAATTTAGTAGACTGTCTTGCTTTGTTCATAATTTTTCGTCTCTTTTTCCGGTGGTGGGTACAAGAATCAAAAAGCAGATTATTCCGATAACAATCATCATCACCACTGCACCCGCGTTGGCATAGCCTATCCGGAATGTCCTCAATGCGACATTATACACCCAGATGCTCAGAACCTGTGTATCAAACGCCGGTCCGCCCCTGGTCATGGTGTAAACAATGTCAAACATCCTGTAGTCAACGGTAATTCGAAAGATGAGCGTGAACAGAATCTTTCCCTTGAGCATGGGAATTATTATGTACAATACCCGTTTCCAGTAGCCCGCTCCGTCCAGCTTCGCCGCCTCGATCGGTTCTTTCGGCAGTCCTGAAAGAGCGGCCTCCATTATTAACATCACAAAAGGAGTCATGAACCAGATATTGACAATCACCACCGATATGGAGGCCCAGGGAGAGGTGGAAACCCAGGAAGGCCCCTTGATGCCGACCAGGCTAAGAAACCAATTCACAAGCCCCACGTCGGGTTCAAAAAGGAACACTTTCCACATAAGTGCGGACACAACAGGGGCCATGATCATCGGTACCGTCAACAATCCCAGAGTAATATTTTTCCCTCTAAAGGGTTTATGAAGCAGGAGAGCCAGAAGAAACCCCAGCACCATGGTGCCGGAGACGGAAAAAGAAGTTAAAAGAAAGGTTATTCCCACTGATTTCAGGAAACGCTGGTCCAGGAATAATTTTATATAGTTCTCAAACCCGACAAATGCCCTTGTCGCCGTACGATGAAGGTGCCAGCTCCAGAAACCGCTCCTGATAGCGTATAGCAT
>JAUVYC010000132.1 GCA_030603285.1 Spirochaetota bacterium | reverse complement strand
AACAGAGAAGGCAATCCATGTTCGGATGTTGTTCTGTTGTGAAATCTCGATAAGATTTTGGCGACCTGGAGCCCGCAATACAGATTGGCGTAATGTTCGACCTTTCTTACTCTGAAAAAGCTTTTTTAGGTCGCCATATTGGTTTGTGGGTAATGATTCCAAACAATCAAAAAAACAATCTAAATTTGCTGTCATATTCGCCTTTCAACAGACAATCAGATAATATTTCTGGGGTGCTGCTAGTCCAGTTCTTAATAGCTTTCTTGATTTTTTTTGGTGGATTTATGTGGTTGCATTCAAATAAGCGCTGCCAGAACGAACGTGACCGCGGTTCTGATAAGAAAAGCCCTGCTTTGACAGAGAGAGGATGAGGATTGCTGAAGAGAAACATCAATGAAGTGAATTTATCCCCAGTAATTTCTGGATGTATTTTTTCAGTTTTAAAGGTTAAGGATTCCTGCTCATCGTTAAATGAGCAAATTCTTGACAAATTAATAAAATCATCAAGCTGTTTAATTCTTGTTTTTATAGAATCATATTGGTCATTTAGGACAATTTTTTGTTCTCTGATAATGGTGTTCATGTCTTATTATTTCACCATATAACTACTGAGTGAACTGCAAATATAAAGTATAGCACCCTAATGTGGACAAGCCACATTCTTGATTTGTAGAATTTCCTTGCCAAAAAAGCAAGGAAATTGTTATTAAGGTACTAATGTGGACAAGTCACATTCTTGATTATAAAAATATTCTTGCCTATTGGGCAAGAAAATCAGGATTAAGGTACTAAAAAACTTCATTATTGCAATCTATCTATTCAAAAAGTGTTACTATACGTCAAAAATGCAGTGTATTAGCCTTTTTTACATTAATTTACTTGCATATTACCTTTTTTACTTCAAACATGCAAGTATATTGAATTAAAACCTGCAGTTTCGTTGTTTATACAAGTGCAATAGACCGTTCATTTGGGTAAAGGCTTTTACGCCTTTATTCCTGTCGCTCATTTAATATTGTAATTCAATAAGTATGTGTGTACTAGTCTTGTCAGATGCATAGGAAAATGCCGAAAAGTATTCACAAGGTGTGCATGTTAATGAAAAGTTTCAGAAAATACCTCTATTTAGACTTATTTAGACTCAAAGTTTACATAGAATTCACACTTATCATCACCAAATCCTATTGCCTTAACAATTTCCACACTCACCGGTCCAATGCAGACTGTTGAAAAAATAGTCTCCATCAATCCTGCCGAACATAAACAATGAACCGCATTGGGCTTGGCAAGTCCTGCTTTTACCAATGTGCAGGCACATTCATTGATCTCCAGATGAGCTTTATTGCCTTGCCTTTCCCAAAGATTGGTGAGTTTGTGCTTTTCCAGTCGGCGCCGATTTGTAGCATCGAGAAGGTCATCTACGGTTTCTGGCTTCCTGCCAAGTATCTTTTCACAGTCAGCAAGGATATGTTGGGCACATTCCTTCCCAGCGGCTTTCATTACTTCTTTGAAAAAGACATGTTTTCTGACCCAGCAAGAGTTTTCTCTACTGCTTCAATCCAAGAAATATTTCGCAGAAGATCCGCTTCTGAAATTTCTCTTTTACCCATATTACCTCCTATATTTAGCACTTAATGTCTATTACAAAAGATGTTTTTTTTCAATTTATTAGATAAATAATCGTCAAAGGTACTAACAGCGTTCCTTCTCGCTCGGTATTGCGAATATCTTCGAGACTATTCTCCATCCCCCTTCAAATCTGTACAGCAACATGTGCTTCAAGTGTTCGTTTTAATAAAAGCGTCTGAGTGCTGAAGTAGTCGTGTCATTCGCCAACCAACGATCATTCTTATGGTTGGGCGGTAACTATAATTAGTTGCATAAATATTATAATGATATTGAAATAGTTAAGTAATATATTTTATTTGCGGGTACTACTAAAAAAATATAAATACATTTTTATACGATTCAAAATAAGTGCTCAATGAGTCCCGTACATAATTTCAAGGCTTGTTTTCTCACCCTCTATTTGAGAAATAATCGCATTAGCGGCTCTCATTCGCGCGGCCATTGTCCTGATCATATTCATTGCAAAGTGAGGGTCCTGCTGAATCTTCTTTAACAGGCTCTCCCTGCTTAATATCAGTACTTCCGTATCAGTTATTGCTTCCATTGATGCGGTGCGGATACCTTTAAGCAGAAGGCTCATTTCCCCGCAAAAATCGCCTGATTTAAAAACTGCAAGTTCAATTTTTTCAGCATTTATTATTTTGAATATCCTGACCCTGCCTGAAAGAATAACATACATTGCGGTGCCGGGTGAGCCCTCCTGACAGATTAATTCACCTTCAGAGAATCTCTTTTTTTCCATGACAAGACCCCTTTTCTGGTAGTATCCTTAATTAAAACACGATATGTCAGGTGCTTTTTCAAATTTATCAATTAAAAATAACCATTTAAAAGATTTTTTATATGAAATAGTCAATGTTAATTTCTTCTTGTAATTAAGTAAAATTCTAATTCATTATCCCGGAATATTCCAGTATAATAAATTTGAGCGTTAGAAAGTTCTCCATTATACTTCAAAAAGATATCGAAGACCGAAAGAAACCATCATGAAAGATTACCGGTCAGTCATTGAGCTTCTTGAGAGCAGGAAAGCAGCAGAACTCTTTACAAGACTTTATGGAGGCTGTAAATCGGCGACTCAGGATCAGATCTTGCGTTATAAGCGCCTTACAGCTCAGTATGTAAAACTTTTTAATGGGGAGGATATTCGGTTATTTAGTTCATCCGGCAGAACAGAGATCGGTGGCAATCATACGGATCATAATGGAGGATGGGTTCTCTCTGCTGGTGTCCACCTGGATTCAATTGCTGCTGTTTCGAAAACCGATAGTAACTTAATTAGAGTCTACTCCGAAGGATATTCCCGACCCTTTAATGTTGACATTAACAGGCTTGATCCTAAAAAAGATGAACGTGGAACGACAAGTGCTTTAATTCGGGGCGTGGCTGCACGTTTTAAGGAGTTGGGCTATAAAATTGGTGGTTTTAATGCCTTTATATCAAGTAAAGTAGGCGTTGGCTCAGGGTTGAGTTCCTCAGCTTCAATAGAGGTACTTTTAGGAACCATTTTAAATATTTTATATAATGAAGGGACTATCCCCAAACTTAAGATTGCAAAAATCGGGCAATATGCAGAAAATGTGTATTTTGATAAACCTTGTGGCCTAATGGATCAAATTACCTGTGCATTTGGAGGGGTTATTTCTATAGATTTTTCAGATTTTGATTTTCCAACTATCAGAAGTATAAACTTTAACTTTTCTGATACTGGTTACACCCTCCTTGTTATAGATACAGGAACTGGTCATGCTGACCTGGGGGATGATTATGCAGCAATACCACGTGAAATGAAATCTATTTCCACGCTACTTGGAAAACGCACCTGCCGGGGTATTACCTTAAAAGAACTTGAGAAAAATATTGCTTTTCTAAGGTCAAAGGCATCCGACAGGGCAGTTCTACGAGCTTACCACTTCATTACTGAAAATGAAAGAGTAAAAAAGGAGGTAAAGGCACTTAAAGATGGAGATTTTGATGGCTTTCTTACCCTGGTTAATCAATCAGGAAGTTCATCGTTTAAATGGCTTCAAAACTCTTTCAGTACAAAAAATCCGCATAGCCAGGGCATTACCCTTGCACTTTTACTTACCAAACATTTTCTATCCAGGAGAGCATACGGGGCGTGCAGGGTACATGGGGGTGGATTTGCGGGAACTATCCAGGCATTTATCCCGGATGGGTATCTTAAAGAGTATGTTACCTTTATGGAATCTATTTTTGGGGTTCACTCAGTCACACTGCTTTCAGTGCGTCCTTATGGAGCATTATACTTGAACCCACTCATTATTTGATTATCATTTTATTCTGCAGGAAAATCTTCCACAAGCTCCTTGTGGTGAGGTATACACTTTTCAATCGATAGGAACCATGCAGTTCTATATAAATATCATATCTTAATCTTTAAATTTCTTGACAAAAGTTTATGGGTATGGTTTAATAATTGGGGATATATTTTCAACCCTGTATGATCTTTCATGTATATATTAAAGTACTCATTTAGTTAAACAAACGTCTTCACAGTGTAAGAGCATTATACATGATTTATGTCCGCTAAAAAGTTGATAATTTTATCAGGGGAGGAGGTGAAAGTTTTTTAAACAAATTTCTAAAATCTATTTAGATTTTTTAACCCACAATCTTAACAAAGTAAGGAGAAAAAGATGAAAAAGAAAATCTTATTTGTGCTTTTAACAATGATATTTTTGATGAGTGTGGCATCAGCAGGATTTGCAGAACAAAAGCATTTTGCAGGGATAAGAATTGTATTCTTTCCAGGCGGTCCTCCCGGTTGTCCATTTGCTTCTGTTGTATATAGAGGTGCGAAGGCTGCTGAAAATGACCTGGGCTGCAAAGTGGACTACGTATGGTCTGGCTGGCTCCCTGATAAAATGGTAGCTCAGTTTAAGGATGCGGTTGCCAGGAGACCGGATGGTATCGCTATTATGGGGCATCCGGGACCGGATGCATTTGCTCCACTCGTAGATGAAGCAATAGCAAAAGGGATTATAGTAACAAGCCAGAATACCACACTTCCCCCAATTGAAGAAAAGTATAAGGATAAAGGTTTCGGCTATGTTGGCCAGGAAATGTATGCATCAGGAGTTATGCTTGGAAAAGGAGCGATGAAAAGAGCCGGGCTCAGACGAGGTGACCGGGCAATGGTCTGGGGCCTTCTCTCGCAGGAAACACGCGGCTTGAGATCTAAAGGATGTATTGATGCCCTTGAAGATGCAGGTATGAAGGTAGATTATATTGAGATTTCAGATGCTATAAATACAGAAGCTGCTTTGGGTACACCTGTTTTTGCAGGATATGTATCAGCGAATCCGGATGTAAAGCTGATCATCACAGACCATGGAGGTCTTACGGCAACTGCAGAGACATACATGAAAGCATCGAGAAAAAAGCCAGGTGATATATACATAGCAGGTTTTGATCTAAGTCCCGCAACTGCCGATGCCATTAAAAAAGGTTATACAGATGTTGTTCTCGACCAGCAGCCATGGCTTCAGGGATACCTCCCAATTTTACAGATCTGCTTAACAAAGAAGTACGGTTTTTCAGGGCTTCACATTGATACAGGAGCAGCTTTGATCGATAAAACCAATATCGACTTTGTAGCTCCCCTTGCACAGAAAGGAATAAGATAAGGATGGCCGAAAAGGATTACTCCCGGAAACTGGTTTCAATGGTAGAGATACAAAAATCTTTTGGTAAAGTTGAAGTCTTAAAAAGTGTAAACTTTGAAGTAGGTCACAATGAAATTGTAGGTCTTGTTGGGGACAACGGCGCAGGTAAGTCAACGCTCATAAAAATTCTCACAGGGGTTCATCAACCCAACGGAGGAGAGATATATTTTAAAGGTGAAAAGATCACAATCCATTCAGTTGAAAGATCCAGGGAACTGGGAATTGAAACTGTATACCAGGAGCAGGCATTAAGTGAACAGCAAACCATGTGGAGAAATATCTTCATGGGGAGAGAGATTACCGATAAACTTGGCTTCCTCAAAATTAAGCAACAGAGGAGGGAAACAGAAAAGATATTGAGAGAGCAGATGGGGTTCACCTCAAAAGCAATTAACACTGAGTCAATCGTAAAGTATCTCTCAGGTGGAGAAAAGCAGGGAATAGCAATCGGCAGATCACTGTACTTCGATGCTGATCTGATAATCCTGGACGAGCCGACTATGGGTCTTTCTCTTGCTGAAACGAAAAAGGCACTGGATTTCATTAGAAATGTTAAAGACATTGGAAAATCGGCCATTTTTATCAGCCACAACATCTATTATGTATATCCTGTCGCAGACAGATTTGTCATCCTGGACAGGGGCAATGTTGCTGGCAGGTTCCTTAAATCAAAGATAACACAGGATGAGCTTTTTGAAAAGATGGTACATCTGGCAAAAACAGGAAAGATGAGGTAAGTGATTGCCCAGGGTGATTTTTAAAAACTCCCATGGGCAATTTAAAAAAATAATTATTCAAAATATATTGCTCATAAAATACAAGAGGGGATTTGGGGAAAGTTGCAATGGGGAAAACTTTTATAGCAAGAGAGCTAAGGTTAGAAATAAGTATACTGGGAGTATTTATAGGTATTTTTCTTTTATTTCTTATCGGAAGTCCGCGTACTTTTACCCGTTTTGATATCTACTATTCCTTTATGTCCACAATCCCATTTTCCGGGATTATGGCCCTTGCAATAACCCTGGTTATTATTTCCGGAGAGATGGATCTTTCATTTCCTTCAATAATGGGTTTTTCAGGGTGGGTTTTTGCGAAACTGTCAAATGTCTTGATAGAAAGTGGTACGAACCCAAACTTGACCATATTAATAACAACTTTATGCTGCTTTGCTACCGGGATTATCGCAGGTGCTTTAAATGGAATGCTTGTCGTAAAAATAAGAATACCATCGTTAGTAGCAACAATCGGAACAATGTTCTTCTGGCGAGGCCTTGTTAATGTCTGCGGACAGGGATTTGGTGAAACGCTCGTTCCGGTCAAAGATACATTCTTGTTCAAGGTATTTATAGGAAGACTTGGGGAGGCTATTCCGGCCCAGGCACTATGGTTTCTTGTCCTAACAGCAGCATTCTGGTTAATTCTAAAAAGACACAAGTTTGGCTCCCACGTTCTCATTGTGGGCGACAATGTTGAAAGTGCACGAATGATGGGGATAAGAGTGAACAGGGTAAAGATGACTGTATTCATGCAGATGGGCTTTTGTGCATCCTTAGCCGGCATCCTCGCAAGCCTGGAAGTCACCTACCTCTGGCCATCACTCGGCGAAGGCTACCTTTTAAGAACTCTTGCTGCCGTATTCGTTGGAGGAACCTCTGTATTTGGCGGCGTTGGTACGATGTTTGGAACATTCATTGGGGCAATCATTATTGGTTCTTTAGAAGGAGGAATTGTCGCAATAGGACTTACAGGATTCTGGACTCAGTTGATTTATGGATTAATTATCGTTGTTTCCTTATCTATCTACTCATACTTCAGAAGGCGAGAATGATAAGTACTTTCTCCATTGTCCTTCATGGGGAGAAAATCAAGCCCTCCCTTTTTTGCCATGATATGGATGCTTTATTCATCTATTTTCTCTGCCCGTAATAGGCATTTTTTCCATGTTTTCGTAAATAATGTTTATCAAGAAGGGTCTTTTTAATATTTTCCACCCCTGGATTCAGCACAATCGACATGTAGTTCATCCGTGAAATTTCTTCAAGTATATCGCTGACGAACACAGCTTCTTTCGGATCTTTTCCCCAGGTAAAGGGGCCGTGGCAGGCAACAAGGACCGCTTTCATAACATGGTAATCAACATCTTTAAAGGTATTAACAATCAGAGTTCCTGTTTCTTCCTCATAATCCCTCTGAATCAGTTCATCTGTTATTACTTCTGTGCAGGGTATTTCACCGTAAAAATAATCCGCATGGGTTGTCCCAAGGCAGGGAAGAGGCCGTTTTGCCTGTGCCCATGCAGTAGCATGCCTGGAATGGGTATGGACGACTCC
>JAUVYC010000004.1 GCA_030603285.1 Spirochaetota bacterium | reverse complement strand
AATATTTTTGCTTTTCCTTATTTCGTGCTATATCAGGCCGCAGGTTATTGATAATAACCCCGAATTCTTCCTTTTTTTCACCGTTCTTTTTCAACTCTTCATTTAAATGAACGATTTTTTTATTCAGGGCTTTTTCATTCTTTACATTTTCTTCAATTATACTTTCAATCTTTTCTTTTCGAAAATACATGCCTTCTTTTCCGAATATCATCTTGCTAAGATCATCCTGTATATTTATTACTGTTTCAATATCAATTCTGAGCTCAGCCAAAATCTCTCGAATATTCTGAATATCCTCAGTAAGACTTCCGGTAATGGTATGTGCATCTGATTCTTTAACTGTATAAACAAGGTCGTTGAGTTTTGTTCCATGATGCCGCAGCGCATTGTCTATCCTTGTAATGGATTCTGTAACACTTTTTATCAGTTCATTTTTCCTTTTTTCATTCCCCTTGAACCTGGCCTTGATACTATCCATTTCTTTCAGTAATTTATCAATTACATCCTTCAGCTCATCTCTTAAATTCTGTACGGTTTCTTCAACTTTTTCAATATGAGTTGTATTAGTCAATATTTGATCAGAACATTTTTTAATAGCATCATTGATATAATCTATTTCCTTCATATAACTGATAAGTTTTTCTTCCTGTGAAACAAGCAGGTCAGAAACTGCCTTTTTATCGGTATATAAATGTTCTATCTTTGCTTCAAGTTCTAATTTGTAATTTTGAATCTTTTCCCTGAGATGATTCTTTTTTGCAATTTCATTTTTTATTTCAAAAATCCGATCTTTTACATGTTCTGACTTTGAGTTTATTGACTCAAGCTCAGCTTCCTTTTTATATATTCCATTTTTAATTTCTGCTATTTCTCTCTCTACAGATCTCACTCTTTCAATATTTTGTTTTATAGCATTATTTAATTTTATGATTTCATCCATCCGATCATTTTTCTTCTTTTTTAAACCATCCGATTCTTCAGTATTTTTCTCAACCTGCCTTTTTAAATTTCTAATTCTTTCATAATTATAAAGGGTTTCATATTCCACCTCTTCCTTCTTAAGTTTCTTATACTGCAGGGCTTTTTCTGCCTGCTTCTTAAGCGCATTATATTCCTTTTCCACCTCATGAATTATGAGATTTAAACGAATAAGATTCTCTTCCGTTGCTGCGAGTTTTTTATACGACTGTTTCATTCTCATTTTGTAACGTGTTACTCCGGCAGCTTCTTCGAAAATACCTATTCTTTCTTCAGGTTTATTACTCAAAATCATGTCGATATTTCCCTGCTCCATAATTGAGTAGGCTGCCTTTCCTATTCCAGTATCCGCGAAGAGTTCATGAATATCCTTTAATCGTACATTGTTCTTGTTTATTAAAAATTCACTCTCTCCAGATCTGTAGAGCCTCCTTTTTATATTGACTTCGGAATATTCAATGGGCAGAAGCTCATCATCATTGACCATGGTTATTCCAACCTCAGCCATACCAAGAGGCTTTCGGTCTTCAGATCCAGAAAAAATTACATCGTCCATTATCTCGCCCCGAATTGACCGGGCATTTGATTCACCCAGAACCCATCGAATAGCATCGACAACGTTACTTTTTCCACAGCCGTTTGGACCGACAATGGCTGTCACACCGTGTTTAAAAATAAACTTTGTTTTTGTTGCAAAGGATTTAAACCCATATAATTCTATACTTTTTAAAAACAAAGCTTTCTCCCTGGAAATATTATTATATTTAACAATTAACTCTGGTGGTTATCCAATTTGTGAGAAAACCGCACTATGTACCAGCTAAATAATCATCCCTGTATTTTTCCTGTTCTCTGGTAAGAGTATCTATACTGATTCCCATGGTTTTCAGTTTAAGGTTTGCAAGCTTCTGGTCCTGCTCGAGCGGCACATCATGAACTTTTACCTCGAGATTTTTTCCTTCCTTTACGCATTTAATGAGAGACAGAAACTGGTTTGCAAAGCTCATATCCATAACTTCTGATGGATGGCCTTCAGCACCTACAAGATTTACCAGTCGCCCTTTAGCAAGGAGGAAAACTTTTTTCCCATTTTTGAGTGTGTATTCTTCATTATTAGGCCTGATTTCACGGATATTCACAGAAAGGTCTTTCAGATCATTCAAGTTCAGCTCACAATCGTAATGCCCTGTATTACACACAATTGCCCCATCTTCCATCTTTTTATAATGCCTTTTTACTATAACATCTTTCATTCCTGTTGCTGTAATAAAAATATCGCCGATACATGCAGCCTCATCCATGGTCATTACCTCAAATCCGTCTAGAATAGCTTTTAATGCCTGGAGAGGGCTTACTTCAGTCACAATAACATGTGCACCCATACCTCTTGCCCTCATTGCTGTCCCTTTCCCGCAATGACCGTAACCGGCCACTACAAACCTTTTCCCTGCATAAAGCACAGATGTAGACCGGAGTATTCCATCAATAGAGGACTGTCCCGTGCCATAAACATTATCAAAATCCCATTTTGTTTCTGCATCATTTACTGCAATTACCGGATACAGAAGCGCACCGGCTTTTGCCATTGCCCTGAGCCTGTGGACCCCTGTTGTTGTTTCTTCTGTACCTGCAATCACTTGTTTTGCACGTCCAGGATACTTTTGATGAAGTGTATTAATAAGATCTGCTCCATCATCAAGCGTAAGTGTTGGATTTATCTCAATCGTTTTATCTATTGCCCAGTAAAACTCATCTACACTCATACCATGCCATGCAAAAATCGGGATATTGTTTTCAGCAAGAGCAGCAGCTATGTCATCCTGAGTTGAAAGAGGATTACATCCTGACCATGAAACTTCAGCACCGCTCAGGGTAAGTGTTTTCACAAGAACTGCTGTTTCCTTTGTCACATGAAGGCACCCAGCAATTCTCTGTCCTTTTAATGGTTTTTCTTTGCTGTATTTTTCTTTTAAATACATTAATACAGGCATTCTCGATTCTGACCACTCTATTTTTAACCTTCCGCTGCCCGCCAATTTTATGTCCTTTACTTTATACTCCATCGTCCCTCCTAGAACAGTGTGTTTAATGTATATTTGACTAATTATAATGTCTTTTATGTTCATCATCAATAGATTCTTGATCAATAGATGCTTGCAGAGGAAAAGATTTTTTCCCCAATCATGAATTCTCATTGAAAGAATGTATTGTTCCTGCACTGTTCCTATAAAACTGTTGAAAAATATCACATTTTGGTACCTTAATACTAATTTTCTTGCACATTAGGCAAGAAAATTTTATAATATTGAATGTGGCTTGTCCACATCATGATAATATTATAGAAAATTTAAAACTTTACATATCAACGGTTTCGACTATGGAAAGACCAGAGCTTTATCCTTTAAAGTTTGGGATAATATATAAACATTATATCTGGGGAGGGAGAAATCTCGAAAATATCGGAAAGGTCATAAACAATAATGAAATCGTCGCAGAATCATGGGAAATATCCGACCATGAGGAAGATGTCAGTATCGTAAAAAACGGGGCGCTTGCAGGAAGGAGCCTCCGTGACCTGGTAGGATTATACGGCGAAAATATATGTGCAGAAACAGGTACTGCGAGGTTTCCACTGCTAATAAAATATCTGGATGCGAATAAACGGCTCTCTGTCCAGGTTCATCCGGATGATGAGTATACCCGTGCCCATGAAAGCCCAACCGAACCAGGTAAAAATGAATGCTGGTTTATTATGGAAGCTTCCCCTGGTGCAGAACTCATTATGGGGATAAAAAAAGGAGTCACAAAGAAAGCGTTTGAGCAATTGATTAACGAGAATAAAATATCTGAAGGATTAAACCGTGTGCCTGTCTCGAAGGGAGATTTTATACATATCAAAACAGGAACAGTCCATGCCCTCCTGGAAGGTATTATGGTATGTGAAATCCAGCAAAACTCAGATACAACATACAGGCTTTATGACTGGGGAAGAAAAGGACAGGATGGAAAACCCCGGCCACTCCATATTCAAAAAGCCCTGGATGTAATCATTTTCCCATCAGGTAGTGGTTACGAAAAATATATGAAAGACATTGTCATTAGCTATGATAAATCAAGTATAAATACCGCTCATTCACTTATTCGGGGCAAATACTTTAATATCGATTATTTACATTATGAAAAGGGCTTTGAGCTCTCCCTTGGAGAGTATCATTTTCACACTTTGAATATACTTAACGGGAATGGAATTATTATATACAGCAAAGGGACAGTCCCTATTCAGAAAGGAGAAACTATACTTATTCCTCGTCCAGTGCAAAGCTATATTATTAATACAGGCGGGATTGAAATACTGAAGGCATTTTTGTAAAGGCATGGGCAGTCACATGTGCCTGGGACAGGCAACGGGTTGCCCATGCATAATTAGTTAATAATTTTTTGGATTAAAAAATGAAACGTACAAGGCTACATGAATATATTAACCTCATGGAAAAGTGGGATGATCGGAAATACCTTGTCGGATATCGAGGATACAGAAAAAATCCATGGACATTTAAAGAGGTTCGCTCGTGTATTCACGGATTAAGTCGGACACTGAAAGACAAAAACATACAAAAAGGAGATAAAATTATCCTGTATGGGAAATCATCTCCTGAATGGGTAATCGCATTTTTTGCCATTTTGCATAGGGGAGCTGTTGCCATACCACTGGACCCTCAAACACCAGAGGAGCTCTTTTTCAATATCTATAAACAAACGACCCCTTCGCTTATTATCTGTGACATTCCTCTACAAAAAACATCTGCAGAAACTATCACTTTTTCATCTATTAAAGATTATAAAACTCTCAAGAAAATTGATCCTGTTAAAATTACTCCTGAAGATGCTGCTGAAATCGTATTCACTTCCGGCACAACATCAGAACCGAAAGGCGTTGTGCTTACTCATGGCAATATTCTTTCCAATCTAAAACCGTTTGACGAGGGAATAGAGAAGAAGCAAAAGCTCATAAAGCTGCTCACTCCATTTAGAATCCTCTGTACTGTCCCATACAGCCACATGTTCGGCCAACTCGCAGGAATATTTCTTCCTATCCTTCTTGGGAGCACAATTTATTTTGCGCATGAGACAGGTCCTGCTTCCCTCATCAGGGCCATACGGCGTGACCGTATTCTTACTCTTATTGCTGTGCCAAGGGTCCTTAAGCTCCTGTTTGACCATGTTAAGGCAGAGCTTACTGCAAGGGGCAAACTTTCGGGATTTGAAAGACGCTGGGACCGCTGGGAAAAGCTTCCTTATCCTTTACGGGCCATTATCTTCTTTGACATACATCGTTTTCTCGGGTTGCATTTCTGGTCATTTATCGTAGGAGGTGCCCCTCTGGATGCAGATACCCATGAGTTCTGGAGACGTCTTGTTTATTCGGTATTACAGGGATACGGACTTACAGAAACGGCACCGATGGTTACCATGTTTAATCCGTTTCGCCACAACAGAAGCTCAGTTGGAAAAGTACTTCCCGGCCAGGAGGTAAAAATAGGAGCTGACGGGGAGATTTTAGTGAAAGGCGAAAATGTAATGGCAGGATATTACAATGATCCCAAATCCACAGCTTCAGTGATAATAGATGGATGGTTCAGGACAGGAGATATCGGATCCATTGATAAAGAAGGTCATGTATACATTAAAGGACGTAAAAAAGAGATGATCGTCACATCGGATGGCCATAATGTATACCCTAAAGATATAGAAAAGGTTCTAAACAGTATAAAGGGAGTGAGAGAGGGGGTCGTGATCGGACTGCCCGAAGCCGGGATTGAACGTATTCATGCAGTGCTCCTTTTAGAACCCGGTGCAGACCCGCAAAAGTGCATTAAATACACAAATGCACAGCTTCTCCCCTATCAGAGGATCCGGGAATATACTGTCTGGCACGACACAGACTTTCCCAGAACCTCTACGCTTAAGATACGTAAAGCTGAAATTCTGAAAAAAATACAAAGCCCGGAAAAAAGCATATCTAAAAGTGGTGACTTTGTTGAACGTCTTTTATCCGGTACTGCAGGTCCGGATTCAAAGCTGGTAGCCGATCTCGGTATGAATTCCCTTGATGTTGTAGAAGCAGTAAGCACAATTGAGAAAAAATACAATATAAGTATTGATGAGTCGCTTATCGGTCCGGAAACAACGGTAAGAGATCTCGAAGCACTCGCTGCGCATCCATCGGCAGCCAAAACACTTTCAATGCCCCGCTGGGCGCGACGGAAACCGGTAAAATTACTGCGAAGGATAATTATGGACGGTATTATTCTGTCCATTTTCCGAATTTATTGCAGAATGAAAGTTCACGGATTGGAAAATTTGAAATATGCAGAGGGTTCGGGAATTCTTGCCGCAAATCATGCATCTGATCTTGACCCCCTCGCTGTCCTTAGTGCCCTCCCGATCCGCTTACGCTCATTAATAGCCCCTGCATTGGGATTAAACAGGTTTTATGCCTACTTTGAAAACTTCAGTCGTGTAAGCAGTAAAGATGCTGCGAGTGAAAAAGGGAAAAAGCCGCAACGGCTTAAAACCCGCCTTCTTCACATGCTTTATGGTTTTTTCTACTTTCTTATTACTTTCCTCTTTCAGGCCTTTCCCTTTCCGCAAGGCACTGCTTACCGTGGAAGTCTTGAATATATCGGTGAACTCCTCGATGCAGGCTACTGGATTCTTATATTCCCGGAAGGAGAAGTAAGCAGTACAGGTGAGTTGCAGCAATTCCGGGGCGGTATTTCTGTACTGGCTAAGCAGACAGGTGCGCCTGTTTTCCCGGTTGCCATTAAAGGAATGAACCAGGTATTACCGCCAGGCAGATACTGGCCCAGGAGAAATCATATTGACATCTATTTTGGAAAACCTTTATCTTATGATGAAAAATATTCAAAATCTTTTACTGAAATGATCGAAAATGCTGTCCGCGATCTTAAAAAATAGTCTATATTAAGATGTTAACCATTGTATTCTTACCTTCCAAACAAAACCTAGATTAGTTCATCCCCATCCCGGAGGGTAATTGTTTGTATTTCGGCATTCATCAAGGCCTTCAAGGGAGTAGTATATCCCAGGCCTAGACAATTAAAAAACCGGGGTCGAATTTTAGGTTCATAAAGCGTACAGAGAGGTTCGGGAAAACCATCAGGATACTGGATATAAGCTGTGGCCATTTTAAGAGGGTTTCTTTCTTGAACAAGTCGGGTTAATATTCCCAAATCTGCAAAAGGTAAATCACATCCTAGAACGAGCCAGGCTGCATTGGGGTGATGAACCATGGCGGTAAGGATCCCACCAATAGGTCCCATCCCCAGGAACTGATCATGAATCTGAGGAAGGCCATGACAATAATCGTTTGAAGCCTGCTCTTCTCGAATTGAAATATAAACTTTTTGGCATAATTTAGACAGGAGTTGATAACAATATCTTATCTGGCTGTCTTCATGATAAATCAAAGTGCTTTTCTCCCTTTTCATTTGTGCACTTTTGCCCCCTGTTAAAACCAATCCGAAAATATGAATATTTCTAATCCGCTCCGATATGATTTCCAAAATTTTATTTTGAATACCAGTTATATCTTCTTTGTAATAATAAGGATAACCGGATAGATCCTTTGTAGCGTTTTTCTGGGAACCGACAAACCCCAATACATTCTTCCATTGGTATTTGTGAAACTCCTCCAAAATTCTTCGTTTCTGATCGACTAAAATAAATTTAGGAACATTAGAATTTTTATAGCCTTCAATAAGCAAAAGATCGGCATCCAGAAGAGAGATATTTTGCCGAATTATATTTACAGGGTTTGAATGAATTTCAGCAAAATGAAATTGGCCGCTAATCAGGAGTGATGAAGCGCCGCTGGACATTGCAAGGTAGGTGTCTTTTCCTTTGTGATCCATTTCAAATCCATGAACATTGTGTTTAACAAAACCAATCTTATATTTAGGGGAGAGATTTCGGATAAGTGTTATTATAACCCTCGTTTTCCCGGAACCGGAATAACCGCAAAAAGCGAATTCGAAAGGATGAAACAACCAACCGGGCCCTTTATCTTTTTGATATTTATGTCTCATAAAAACCGCCACCCAACAACACGCTCATCGACTCTAGTAGTTGCATTGTTATCAAGGTAGACATTCCTTTTTGCCATCTGCCTTTTCCTTAGATAAAAAGGGTAACATCTGAATCTTTTGATTCGTAACAGAATTTCCCTACAGTACCGTACTCATCGACAAGATCTTCTCTGAGCTCTTCTTCTTTAACGTCCATGAGTTCCATTGTCATCGTACATGCTATTATTGTTCCACCAAGTTTTTTATAGTTTTCAGCCAGATCATTCAAAGAAGCCACATTATACTTTTTCATCTTTTGTTTTATCATATACCTGCTTAATCCAAAAAAGTTCTTTCGCGGTAGTAAAGCCTTCTTAAATCCGCTTTTTTTTAATGCACTAAGACCCCAGAAGGTGAAAAAGAGTGTAACAGAAACACCCATTGAAAGATATCCATTTCCAATGATGAAAGCACTCATAATCTTATCGAAGCCGCCACTGTGAACTAAGATGGTTGCTTTTTTATAACCATTATGTTTTTTTTTCTCCAGTTTTTTTGAAAAGTCTTTTATCATATATTCCCTCCCCATATGATTGTATGTTCAAGCGCCAAGTATTCAGGAGACAACAAGTATAAGGTCACTTCCAGTCCTCCGGTTTAAAATAATTTATGAATCCGTAGATACAGGTCAGAATCCGAAGCAATTATAGTACCTGTTCAATAACGCCGCCTCCGAACACGATATCCTCTGAATAAAGAACCACAGACTGTCCTGGCGTTATAGACATCTGCGGTTTGTCGAACAGTACTTTTGCCTTATCATTTTCATGTGGAAAAACTGTTGCATCAGCCTCCATGTGGCTCAAACGAATTTTGGCTTTTATTTTGTATGACCGGTCAAGCCTCTCGATGGCTATAAGGTTAATAGCCGTTGCAATAAGACCTTCCGAAAAAAGTTTCTTTCTGCCGCTTACAACTATCCTGTTATTTTCGGCATCAATTTTCACCACATAAAGCGGTCGGTGTGATGCAATGCCAAGGCCGCGGCGCTGACCAAGAGTATAGTGGATAATGCCACGATGCTTTCCAAGGATATTGCCTTCTTCATCCACAATGTCGCCTTCTCTTACTTCTTCTTCTCCAAAAAGAATAGAATAGTCGCGGCCTTCAATAAAATCCTGGCTATCAGGGCGATCTTTTGTTTCAAGCCCAAGATTACTGGCGATTTCTCGCACTTTTTGTTTTGTGTATGTGCCAAGAGGAAATAGTGTACGGGAAAGCTGATCATGCGTGAGTGTATAGAGGAAATAAGTCTGGTCCTTTGACCAATCTACAGCCTTTTTCAGCAGAAAACTCCCGCTTGATTTTTCTATTTGTGCGTAGTGGCCAGTTGCAAAAAACTCAAAATCAACTCCGGCCTCTTTTGTTTTTTCCAGAAGACAACCAAATTTTAGCCTCTGGTTGCACACTACACATGGATTCGGTGTTCTCCCCGAAAGATATTCACTCCTGAAGTAAGCGATGACATGGTTTCTGTATTCTTTTTTCAGGTCAATTATGTGAAATGGGATATCAAATCTTTTGCAGAGAGATGCCGCTTTTTCGACATCCTCTTTTTCGCCGGGCCCATAACAGGCGTGCTTTTCTGATTCTTTCACCTTTATCGACCCATCGAATATCTCCATGGTAATACCAATAATATCATACCCTTTTTCTTTGAGTAAGACTGCAGCTACCGAGGAATCAACCCCACCGCTAAGTCCTACTGCAACTCTTACAGTGTTATTCCTCAAGATACAACCTCGTTGTGTTAAATTATCTGGTTTGTTTAACTCCTATTTCTAACTATTTTATACCGTTAAAAATTTTAACGTACCCCATATCGCCATAATCCAAAATATTCCTATCTTTTGTGGCAAGCAAGGCATCCAGTACTCTTGCTGTTGCAGTGATGATACGGTCTACAGGGTCACCATGAAAATTGCCAGGAAGCCTTGTGCTCTCAACAGCGATATCCGGTCGTAGAGGTGCAAGATTTATACCGGGAGCATCCAAAGCTTTTTCAACCCATTCTATACAGGGTAAAGTAAAGTTTATCCTTCCTTTTGATTCGAGCATAGCAACCTCCCATATAGAAATCGCTGAAACGTAAATACCGGAATATTCAACAGCTTTTTCAATATGAGTAAGCACTCTGGTACCAATAAGTTCCGGACTACCTTCCATAAGCCAGATCCATATATGAGTATCTAAAAGAATGAGAGGTTTTTGCTTAGTTTTCATCTACTTCCCACTGTTCAACCAGTGAACTGATTACATCTTTTTCGATTTCAATACATCCTTTCATACTCCCAAACAATGGTTTGGGCTTGTCTTCTTCAACCGGAACAAGCTGTGCAATAGGCTTTCCATACTTTGTAATAACAATTTTTTCATGGTGTTCTTTCACTCTGTCCATCAACTTCAAACATTGTGCTTTGAATTTTCCAGCAGCAATCTGCATATAACCCTCCTCAATATTACAACTATAGTCATATTACTATGGTTAATTTATTAAATCAAGCTAAATTTACATGTACAAAATAATTTCAATTGAAGCTTTTGATTCTATTCTTTATTTTGGTATATTAAAAATCCGGAAATGTATATAGTAATGAAGAAATACTTCAGTATACCAAATCACAAAAACCGTATCAACCAGATTACAGAATTTTCTCCCGGCCTTTATTTCCCATAAAGAGACCCGAAGTTTTTACAGGCCCTGTAATCAGCACCCTGGGAATCAAAATCCCCAAAACAACTCCATACCTTCGGCCGAAATACTCTTTCTGAGGGTACATTATGCATGCATACCGGAATCCTGAGCATGGACGCAAGAGTGATCAAATCTCCACCTATATGACCATGGCTGATTGCGCAGTGGTTTGCACCCCAGTTATCCATTACAGAGTACACATCTTTAAAAGGCCCCTCATGAGTCAAAATGGGAACAAACCATGTCGTGGGCCATGTCGGGTTGGTGCGGTTCATTAATACAGTTCCAACTTCTTCAGGTAAATCCACAGTATACCCTTCTGCAATCTGCAGGACAGGTCCAGGGCCTGCGACAATATTTATCCTTGTCATGGTTACAGGCATCCCGCCTCTGGTAATGAAGTTTGTAGAAAAGCCTCCACCACGAAAATATTCAAGGTCCGCAGGACAGAACCTTGTTGCTTTTATACATTCCAGCACCTCCTCTGAGGTAACCTCCCAGTACGGTTTCATGACAGGTCTACCATCTCTCGATTGCTGTCCTGTTCCATCTATTGTTGTAGAACCGGAATTAATGAGGTGTATTACTCCATTTTCCACCAATCCTTCTGGTGTATGCCCTGTTACCCGTTTAATAGCCTCAGGGCTCCAGTAGGTTCTGACATCGGAAAAAATCTGTGCCGTATCTGTCAGAAGATGGCCGAACAGCATGGAAATACCGTTCAGATAGTCATTCTCTGTTGCAACCACAAACGCTTCTCGAATACCGTTCCAGTCAAAAGAGGAGTTCAAAATTGTTTCCAGGAAATCACCATTGGGAAAATGATCAGTCCACTGTCTCTGCCCCTGAAAACCACTTGCGATGGCATTATGGCCGAGCGCCTCTTCACCATATCCAAGCTCTTCAAGCCGGGGATTGCCGATCATCAGATCGCGCGCAATCAACGTCATTTTTACAACAGTCTGCCAGTCCTGTTCTTTCTTTCTTTTCGAAAATTTATTTGCAGGTTCATTAAGGTCTGGCCCTTCAATACAATTCTCTTTCACCCAATGAAGCGCTGCATTAAACTCCTCTTTGTCGTATATTTCCTCATCCATTCTCCTTATAAATTCAGACATATCAACCATCTCATATCGCATTCCAAGATAATTTTCAAGAAATGAGGGGTCTATAATAGAGCCTGCAATCCCCATTGAGACACCCCCCATTGCAAGGTATGATTTTCCGCGCATGGTTGAAACGGCTACACCGGCTTTGGCAAACTGCAGGAGCCTCTTTTTTACATATTCCGGGATAGAGGTGTCATCCGCTTCCTGAACATCTTTTCCATATATACTGAAGGCAGGAAGCCCTTTCTGAGCATGGGCAGCAAGTACAGCAGCAAGGTACACTGCACCCGGACGCTCTGTTCCATTGAATCCCCATACCGCTTTTGGAATATATGGATCCATGTCCATTGTCTCCGCCCCATAACACCAGCATGGAGTAACTGTTATTGATACCCCTACTCTTTCTCTTTCAAACTTTTCCGCTGCTTGTGCTGCCTCAGCAAAACCTCCAATACAGGTATCAGATATCACACATTCCACAGGCCGACCGTTCGAGTGTTTAAGGTTGTCAGAAAAAAACTTTTTAAGGGCTTCTGCCATTCCCATTGTCTGGTTTTCAAGGGCTTCCCTCACCCCTTTTCTCCTCCCGTCTATTGCAGGTCGTATCCCGATCTTCGGCAAACTTCCATTTACCCTGTTTGCTGTTTCAAGCACCTTCATCCTCCCATTTATGTAGGGGCAGCCCATGTGGCTGCCCCTATAATACAAATCAATTTTCATGCTAGATTTATCTGTCAATATATTTTAATGCACTGCATTAAATCACAAAAAGTGAGAATGTCAGTAGAAAATATGCTAACTATTCCTCAAGTGATTCCATAAGCCTTCTGTAGGTAGTATTTACAATGTTTTCCTGTTTTTTAGTCAGGGTAACTATCTTTTCATCGATAAGAGAATCTAGACTGGAAACCGATTCTTCCAGTGCCTGAATATAATCCCTGTACACACTGTACCAATAACAGCCATTGCCGTCTGTAAGAAGCGTTAGAAATCCTAAATTTTTACTGTTTTTCGTTTTCTTGGATGGATAGAGAAGAAAGGGTATAAAGCGAAGAATTTCAAAATCATCCCTTATATATTCAAAGTGAATACCCCTCGGCCAGTCACTGATTACGTTTTTGATTCCCTGGATTTTCGGGATAATATAGAGAATTCTACTTAAGCTCATACCGCTGAGGATTTCATACCCATCAAAGACCACCTTCCCCCTGAGGCCTTTAAAATACTGGGGAAATTCTGTATCAAACCCGGAAACCAGTTTCTGTACTTTCTCAAGCGGGAGAATGACAATTTTTTTCTTTTTCCTGTCCAGCTGGATATCGAACTTTTTGGCTCCGATTTTAATAGAATTTGTAAAATCACGGGATGAAGCAATTTTCTTCATCCCTTCTGCCTTTTTCTCGACAAAGGCAGCATACAATTCAGGAGATATTCTCTTTAAAAGCCCTGTGCTCAGAGGAGAAACTGACCGTGCATACATCTGCGATGTTCTCATTACTTCACCTGCAACAATAAAAGCTGGCCTCTGCCTGTACATTACAGAACCAGGGTGAACTTTTATCCCATATGCTGTAAGGCTGCTGTACTGCGTCTTGCCCGATCGTTTGCATACGAATTGAATTAAACCTTTTGAAACCGCACAGAGATAATCTGACAGATAACCGCCGCCGGTTAGCGGGATACCTATTTCAGATACAATTTCTGCAAGCTGGCGCTTGACATTATAAATCTCTCCCATCCCTTTACAATCAAGATAATACCGGTCACAGAACTCCTCCCTATCCTTTGCCTTTGTGTACGCCCTGTATATCTCAAGATAGGAAACAAAATCACCCAGTTTGTGCCGGAATGAATGATGCGCTTTCCTGGCCTCCAGTTCAAACCCGTGGGGAAGCAAAAATGGTGCCCTGTCATTTAAAAAGGAAGCAGCAATAAGAACCTCTTCCAGTACATCGGGATACTCCATAACGGAAGCAACAATCATACGGGAAAGCCGCGGAATGATAGGGAATTTCACCATCATTTTCCCGATAGATGTCAGGTCCCGTTTTGCATCAATAGCATCTAGCAGCCTGAGAACATTTACTGCCCCTTTAATATTCTTATATCCAGGGTTTGAAATAAAATCAAAATGTTCAAAGTCCTTTATCCCCAGCTCGGCCATTCTAAGCAAAACTTCAGAGAGATCACGCCTATGTATTTCTTCTACTGTAAACAGAGGCCTGTTGTTATAATCATCCTCAGAATACAGTCGGTAACATATACCCGGTGCAGTTCTTCCCGACCTCCCCTTTCTCTGGTTACAGGATGCCTTTGAGACCGGGACTTCTATAAGTGAAGAGGTAAAATTTTTCGTATTGTAATAATTGAGCTTGCCATAACCCGGATCGATAACATATCGTATCCCATCAATTGTGACACCCGTTTCAGCTATGTTTGTTGCAATAATCACTTTTCTTTTCCCTGGAAAATCAAGGAACACCCGCTCCTGTTCATCCTGTGATAAACGGGAGTAGAGTGGAAGCAGTGCCATGCTTTTATTCTTATTAAGAAGTGAAAGATAGGAAATACAGTCTTTTATCTGGCCCTCTCCGGACAGGAATATTAATACATCGCCTGATTTCCCCTCCCCTTCTATTCTTCTTACTATCTCCCCTATCTTATCTACAGTAGATTCAAAATCATGGATCCTCTCAGGAGGATCATAAAAAACGGTGATCGGATATATCTGTGCTTCAATCGATACAACGGGACATTCATCGAAGTATTCTGAAAAAATGCGGGCATTAATCGTTGCCGACGAAACAATAATTTTTAGATCGTCCCTCTTGCGAATAATTTCTTTTAGAAGCCCTAATATAAAATCAATATTGAGACTTCTTTCATGAGCCTCATCGACCATAATCACACTGTAATCGGACAGCAGTGGATCTGATTTTAGTTCCTGGAGGAGGATGCCGTCTGTCATTATTACAATCTTTGTTTCCGGAAGAGTTTCGTCAATGAACCTCATCTTATATCCGACAAGGCCTGGTATCTTAACATCATATTGACGCGCAACAAAGCTGGAAACAGAAAGGGCTGCTATTCTTCTCGGCTGTGTAATACCGATCCTGCCGTTTTTTGCGAAACCGTAATCATATAGGATTTTAGGAAGCTGTGTAGTTTTACCCGTTCCAGTAGGGCTTTCAACTATGATTACCTGATTTTTATTTAATACATCTACTATTATATCTTTATGTTCATATACAGGGAGTTTTTGAATATCCATCATTGATGAATATAACAGTTTTGTTGATTTATTAAAGTTTTTTGTTCAGGAATGAACCATAAAAGACTAAATAATCAGTACCTTAATACTGATTTTCTTGCCTTTTAGGCAAGAAAATCTTTATAATCAAGAATGTAGCTTGTCCACATTATGTACCTGGTACGAACATAGGTACCAGGTTCCGGAATGCTTTTCTCTCAATTCCCTATGCAGACCCTGATTTCGAGAAATATGGGAATCAATTGTTTGTATTTAAAAGATATATCCGAACAAACCTTTTGTTGAAAAGGGAGATCCCTGGAGGTGGCAATGGAAAGAAGGACATAATTAAAATCTCTGACATCTTATTACACAGGTTTCATAATCAAACTTTGGGACAGCAGTAACCCACCACCTGCTTTGCAGGTGGTGGTTCCCAAGCCAAAAGGCTTTTAAAGGCATAGCCTTTTAATTAATCTTTTTGGAAATATTATGGACCACCTCCAAAGGAGGTGGCTTCCTTTTGGCAGTGATATAATATTTTTATCTTACATCCAGCCATTGAGCAATTTTTACCAGGCCCATAAACTCTTTTCTATACCATTCACGGTCAAGACCAATCGATTGTTCGGCAAGCTGTAGTACAAGGTCATAGGCAGCTGTGCCTTTATACTCCGATTCTCTTAATATAAGAGCAAAAGCGGCAACAGCGGCTGAAAACTTAAAATTATTGGATGATACATGAGGTAATACCGGTTTAAAGAGTACGGGTTCTTCAATTAACCTGCTTTTATCCTCCCCTGGTTCCTTATACCTGAATTTAATCATCATCAGTTCATTAGAGGAATAAGCATCATCTTTTATATCCGATGATTGATACCGAAGCTCAGATGTGGCTTCATCACCTTCTTCTGTTAGTTTTATCTCATATAAAACAGTTACAGTGTGTCCCGCTCCTAACTCTCCCGCATCTTTTATATCATCAACAAAATCCTCTTTGCGTAGCATCCGGTTTTCATATCCAATTAAACGGTAGGTATCAACTATGGCAGGGTTAAACTCAATCTGTATTTTCACGTCCTTTGCAATGGTAAAAAGGGTTCCCCCCAGTTCAGAAACCAGCACCTTTTTTGCTTCCTTTAGATTGTCAATATACGCGTAATTGCCATTTCCAGAATCTGCCAGCTTCTCCATTTTACTGTCTTTGTAATTTCCCATGCCGAATCCCAGCACGGTCAGGTATATGCCGTCATCTCTTTTATCTTCAATAAGCCGGACAAGCGCGCTGTCACTCGAGGGGCCTACGTTAAAATCACCGTCTGTGGCCAGAATGACACGGTTATTAGCCAGGGGGTCAAAATGCTCCTTGGCCACAGCATAGGCCAGCCTTATTCCTGCTCCGCCCGCCGTTGAACCGCCGGCATTTAACCTTTCCAGAGCATTAATTATCTTCTGTTTTTCATTACAGGGCGTAGGCGGTAAAACAAGACCCGCGGCCCCCGCATAGACCACCATGGCTATCCTGTCGATGTCCCGCATCTGTCCGATTAAAAGCGTTAATGCTTTCTTTAAAAGTGGAAGTTTTTCCGGTCTATTCATAGAGCCTGAAACATCTAACAGGAAAACTAAGTTATTTGGCGGAAGGTCTTCGAAGGATATTTTTTTACCCTGTAAACCAACATGGATGAGCATATGTTGCTCATTCCAGGGGCAGTCGGAAACCTCCACATTAAAGGAAAAAGGCGTTTTCCCCGCAGGCTCCGGGTAATCGTAATTGAAGTAGTTTATAAACTCTTCTATGCGGACAGCGTCTTCCATGGGCATCGTTCCCCCCTGTAAAAATCGGCGCACATTTGAGTAAGAGGCTGTATCCACATCAATAGAAAAAGTGGAGAGGGGATTGCCCATGGCCTTTAAAAAGGGCTGCTCATAAATCCTGTCGTACTCCTCTGTGTTCCAATCCTGCTCCGGGACGATTAAAACCTGTTCGGTTAGAGGTTCAACCGCTATTTCCGCTTCTGCGGCTGGCGCTTTTTCCATTTTTGGTTTACCTTTATTGTGCACCAGTATGCTGTCCTGACCAACCGTGTAGGAATGAGAATCCTCCACTTCCAGGTTGTACACCGTGGTTTGCGTGTAGCCGAAAGAGAGGCTGTGTATCTTGAGCTCTTTGTTGGTTAAATCTCTTAGCATATCTCAGGGCTTTAAATGACGCGCCTCCACCCAGCGGCCCCGGTCTGTTAATCTCTGCTCCCGAAAGAGTACATCAGCAGCCGGAGGCCTTTTTTTCAGCTCTTTCCCCTTTACTACCCAGAAAGGATGGTTGCCGGTTGTTTCAATTTCAGTCTCTCCTGTCTGTATGATAACAATATCACCTTCATATTGATGGATCTGGGTTTCAAGAACCTTTTTTAAGGCCCACTGGCCGGTTTCTGTATTATGAGCATAAACTTTTGTTCCTTCTGGAATTAATTCAATGGGTTTAAAGCCGTCTTCTGTGCGGACTTCTGTGCCGGCAAGAAAACATCCCACGCCGCCACCCCCTCTATAACTGTAGGCAACTTCCTTAAGAATGATTGTCACATCACTAACAAGAATACCCTTTTCATGAATAGCAAAGGTATGGTCACCGGCAACATTAAGTGTATAAACCCTTAAATCATCATTATATATACGAACACTATTTACTTTTAACTTCGTATTGTTTTTTAAAAGCAAAATATCGCCGGCCCTTAAGTTTTTGGCAGATACCCAGCCTGTATTATTTTTAACATTAATATACGGCCTGTAATCAGATTCCGGATTACTTACCACAAAAAAAGGATGTTCTGCCGTTGCTATTATCGTTTCTCCATCAGCGATTATAGTCACCAAATTACCGGAATAATCATGGGCTAATGTCTCTATAACAGGTTTATAAGACCACTTCTCTGATTCAATATCATAAGCGTAAACCTTAGTTCCACTGGTAATCTGCTCAATGGGTTTAAGCCCCTGTTTTGTCCATACTTCTGTACCTTCCACAAAGGAGCCATGAATCTGAAGGGGTTTCTCTTGCTTGATAACAAAGTTTCCTAATACACCAAGAACAAAAAAACAGATAAGGGCAAATGCTAAAGCATATTTAGTTTTCATAGCAATCTCCTTTCTACCTCTAATTAGGCGTATACAATAGAAAGATTTTTTATAACCAAGGACTTGCAAAAATACACCCAAAATAAAACCCCAAAGGCCTGGGTATGGCGAAAAGCATTTTTCACCTCTATTATTTTATCGCTTTTTTTAAATATGCTCCGGTAAATAACATCACGTCAAGAAAATTGTGATAGTTTGAAGCTGCTTGATTGTTTTTCAGTCAGTATTAACGGTTCCCGAAAAATTGATGTTATTGGGACCTTATATAACTATACAATATTAAATCCTGTATCTATCTTTACACCGAGAAAAATGCCGAGGCTGACCAATGCAATCGCGTAAAAGCCCGTAGCAAATAACAGAGTTAAGACAAATCCAAATACAACACTAAGATACAAACCCAGAATGATCCCAAAAGTAGAGGCTAGCGAATTAATCGCTATAAACCGGATTCCATCTCTCCTTTACAACGCAAATGCCTTAAAATAAATATTGTAAAAAGATCTTACTTGATGTATAATATAATTAATAACGATCTTTTCAAAATGATTTGAAATGCTTCGGCATTGAGAATTTTCAGAAGGATGTAAAGAGGCTTACCAATCAATAACCGGTTGATATCACTTTCGAGTGAGAACTCAACGTCAGGTTCTTCTCTCGGTTTTTGGAAGGAGTAGACCTCTACCGCCCGAGGATTAAGCCGACATCCCGGAGAAAAATATCGGGCTATACAAAAAACCTGCTCCCGGTGCGATTTGCCTTATCCTTCTGGATACGGGACCTGACAAGGCGAAGTCAATTTCCCCCATCAATCCCATTGATGCGAGTTAGAGGGTAAAGGCGGAAAACCCGATCGGCGATGCACCTGACCAGGTCCCTTTTTTTTAAACACTTACCTCAGTAAGAACATCCATTTCTAACATTAGAACGGAGTAGAATAATTCATCCTTACTTTTACCTTATGATATTTTCCTGACAGCTTTTATTAAATTATCCTGATAAAATTGAATTCAATATTATTTTGACATTCGGCAAACATATAACTATCATTAATGAGAATGATATTTAAACGGAAAAAATGTTTCTACAAACTTGCTCTCTCGGGCATTGCTGGCATGATGAGTCCTTTAAATCGACAAACACAATGCCTCTTTCTATTCCTTGATAAAAGATAAGAGGATGAAGTTATGAACCAGGAGAAAGAATACCATCTCAAACTCAAACGAGGTAATGTAGGGCGATATGTCCTGCTCCCTGGGGATCCCTGCCGGGTACCGAAGATCGCCGCTTGTTTTGACCAGGCCCAGGAAATGGCCTTTAACCGGGAATACCGCACCTTCACCGGCACTGTTGACGGAATCAGGATATCAGCGACCTCAACCGGAATCGGCTGTCCGTCAACTGCTATCTGTGTTGAGGAGCTCGTCAGGTGCGGTGCCGATACCTTTATCAGGGTGGGCACTGCGGGAGGGCTGCAGCCGGGGATTGAGCTTGGTGATCTTTGTATCACCACTGCTTCTGTCCGTGATGAAGGAACGACACGGCAGTATGTGCCCCTGGAATATCCAGCTGTAGCTGACTTTGAAGTTACGGCGGCCCTGAGAGATGCGGCACAGATGCTCGGCTTCCGCTATCACCTGGGAATCGGACATACCAAGGATGCATTTTATACCGAAGGAGCTACGGACCTGCCACTGTTAGAGCACTGCCGGGA
The DNA here is from genome assembly GCA_030603285.1 of Spirochaetota bacterium. Taxonomy (GTDB): domain Bacteria; phylum Spirochaetota; class B62-G9; order B62-G9; family DRHN01; genus JAUVYC01. The sequence continues at coordinate 5,518 of JAUVYC010000004.1, read as the reverse complement.
GCGATGGAAGGTATGGGAGCGGGCAAACGTTCTTTCAACATCCATGGAGGCCGCTGCTCTCTTTGTAGTATCAGCCTTCAAGAAGGTGCGTGCAGGAGAAATCCTTGCCATCATCGGCTTGACCTATAAGAATGAGCCGATCATGGCCAAGGAGGGAATCGATGAGTCAATACAGGTGGCAATTGAGGCAGTAAAGATCCTTGCTGAACAGGATCAGGCAGCAGGAAGAAAGGTTGATTAAGCAAGATGATAACCAGGGAAAAATTGATCAGAAAGTTTAAAGATGAAGCGGTAGCGGTATATTTAATTAAGAATGAGGAGGATGGGCCCGATTTTATAAGGTATGTGGTATCCACTCGTGATACAAGAGACTTGATGAATTATCCGGAAATTATAAACTGTGATTTTACCAATCTAATGCAAAATGGAATTACCAATGCCTTAAAAGGAATCAATATCCTTGAAGGCTTAAGCGTCATCAATTCCAAATCGGTTAATGTCTACCATATCCTTCGCGGCGGTTTGAATTTTAAAGTGAGGGATGCCCTGAGAAAGGCTTTTGGCTATAAGTGGCACTCAAGTTCTTATATCTCGAGCCAGCGGGTGTTAAAAGAGGGTAAGTTTGAAATCAGTGAAGATTACTATCGGAAATTTGTTGTTCCGGATAATGCCACCGTTTACACAGCAGATATTGTAGCTTCAGGGGTTTCCTTAAATCATGGCATTGAATACATCAATAATTACCTGGAATCTCAGAATTCCCAGCTTAAAACTATGATCTTCATCACTATCGGCTGCATTGAAGCGGAAAAGGTTCTATTCAAATGGCATAAGATTTTCAAGAAGAGTTTTCCGGATTATGACAGGACAATTTTGATCTACCTGGAGGGAAGATTTGCCTTAGCCACTAAAAAAACGCCGCTTTGCAATCTTTTATACGATACGGATCTGCTAAAAAATTATAAGCTTGGAGCCTTGTTAACACCGGAGTTTGAGCATGCTCAACTTGACAGGATTATCATTGGCCTGGAAGCATGTGCGATTTATGACGGTGGTAAAAAGGGGTTTGAGCCGGTTAATCATATCGAGGAGATTTTGGAGTTCTGGGAAAAGCAGATGGAAATGGCAGAAAACAGAAATCTATCACTGTGGGAGGAATATAACGCCAGATTCCCTCTGGATATGTATTTTTCCGATATCGATCAATTGAAAACCGGGGGCCTGGATGTTCTGGAGAAAAAGAAAGCTGAATTCTGGCAGGGATTGTCAAAAGATGAATACAGTAAATTGTACGGAAAGTTCAAATGGCTGTGGAGTGATGAAAGAATCATGGCAGCCAGAGCTCCGGGGAGTTTCCTGCAGGTGTGCCAGAAGAAAATAAAATATTTAAAAAGTCTTATTGCGGATGTGATAGCCTAATGTGGCAAAGCCACATTCAAGATTATCAGGATTTAAGGTACTAAGCAAGATAGCTCGATCAAGATATCCTGATCAGAATAGCCCGATTAAATCACCGCATTTTACTCTGGGCCAGTTTTACCGCCTCCAGAATTGTCTCATAGCCGGTACAGCGGCAGAGATGTTTGTTCAATGCTTCTACTATCTCTTCTTCGGATGCATCAGAGTTTTTAGTTAAAAGATCATATGTTCGCATAATCAGGCCGGTAGTACAGAAGCCGCACTGCACAGCCCCTGCTTCGATGAACGCCTCCTGAATGGGATGGAGCATATACCCGTCTGACAGGCCCTCAACCGTGAGAACCTCAGCGTCTTGTGCCTTTTTGGCAAGGATCGTACAACTTGTAACAGCTTCTCCATTCATAATTACTGTGCATGAGCCGCACTGTCCTACTCCGCAGCCGAGCTTGGCCCCGGTAAGATCGAGTTTATCCCGCAGAACATCCAGTAGAGTAACACGATTTTCCTCGATCTCGATTATATGGAATGTGCCGTTGACTTTAAGGTTGATGGTGGGCATTTTATCCTTCCTCCTTTAAGGCTTTGAGAATGACATCGGCTGTAACCGGAAGCCGGGTAAAGTCCGCACCCGTTGCATCTCTGATAGCGTTCAGGATTGTTGGCGCAACTGCCACAATCGGATGTTCAGCAATCGGTTTAGCGCTCCATGGTCCTTCCTCGTTCGGAGTCTCAACGAATTTCACGGTGAGCTTTTTCGGCATGTCCTTGATCCTTGGCAGCTTGTACGGGCCGAAGTTCGGATTTTGAATCGTCCCATCCTCCTTAAACTCGATCTTTTCCATCAGAGTTGAGCCCATCCCCTGGACCACACCACCGACCACCTGGCCACGGCAGGTTTGGGGATTCACTACCTTGCCAGGATCAAAGGCAGAGGCGAAGTGCAGTACTTCAACCTTACCGGTAGCCTTTTCGATCCTGATCTCGGCCGCCTGACAGCCGAAAGTCCAGGATCCTGCAGCATTGCCCATCCCCGTGTCCGGGTCCGGCTCAATAACCCCCTGCACCCTGTAATTTCCCGTGGTATGAACAGGTATGCCCACTGTAAGACCGTTCTCAAACATGTATCCCCTGGCCAGCGATCCGATAGAGAGCTTCCTGGACGGATCACCACGATGATAGCACTCCCCATCATATTCAATTTCCTGGATAGAACAGTTCAGTGCTTCTGCGGCATTGGCCTTTAACTGCACGATAGCCCGCTCGCAAGCCTGGAGAATTGCCCGGCCGCCCCGGTATGTCTGCATCGAGGCCACGGTCTGCCAATCCCAGGGGCTGAATTGGGTATCCACCTCCTGATAGACCCGGATTTTTTCTATATGAACTTTAAGCGCCTCAGCTGCCATCTGGGTAAAGACGGTCAGGCAGCCCTGTCCCATCTCGACCCCGGCCAGATTGATGAATACGCTTCCGTCAGCGCTTATCTTGAGCTGGCATCCTGAAGAGGAGTGGGCAGCCATCTTTGGGGACTTCATCATAGCCGCCATACCACGGCCGTAAAGATAGCGCTCATCCTCATCTGGTTTTTTATCATTAAAGACAGCCTTTTTGACCTCAGTAAGACACCTGTAAAGATCGCCGTTGCTTTTTGTAATTGTTTGACCGAGGGCGTTTTTCTTTCCCTCGCATAGGAAATTCTTCTGCATTACCTCCCATACAGGCATCCCGAGCTTCCTGGCCAGCATATCGATCAACCGACCTACCATAAAATGCCCCTCCGGATGACCATAGCCACGGAAAGCCCCCACAGGAGGCGAATTTGTATAGACGCCGTAGACATCGGTTTTCACATGGGGAAAATGATAGGGTCCTGTGCAGTTATGCCCGGCCACAGTACACACTGGCCAGCTGGTATCGCCATAGGCTCCGTCTGAAAAGTACATTTCCGCTTCCAGGGCTGTGAGTGTTCCGTTACGCCTGGCTCCGATTTTCATCCTTCCCTTCATACCGCGACCTACCAGGCTGCTGGTGAACACCTCCTTGCGGGAAAGAACAAGTTTTACAGCGTAACCCGGTACAAAGCTGGCCACATAAGCCGTAAGCGGCTCAATACAAATATCGGACTTCCCGCCGAAGCCGCCGCCTAAATAGGGGATATGAACCCGCACCCTGGCGGTGGGAAGGCTGAACATATCGGCAAGCACGTCTCGCAGCACGAATGGTGCCTGGTTACTGGCCCATATCTCAATGCTTCCATCGTTAAGAAAACGGCAGATAGCTCCGTGCGGCTCAATGGCGCAGTGGCTGCTTATAGGAAATTCAAAATTTTCCTCGATCACTACATCCGCTTCCCTGAATCCTTTTTCAGCATCCCCATTGCGCAGCTTATAGTGGTGAAAAATATTGGTTCCCTTGATCGGGTGAACCACATATTCAACCCGTTTATACTCTCCGTTTCGATCATGGATAATCGGTGCCTTCCTGGAAGCTGCTTCGATTGGGTCAAGCACAAAGGGGAGATCATCATACTCAACCTTAATCTTCTGCAGGGCGGCTTCGGCTTGAAGGCGGGTTTTCGCTACAGCCATTGCCACTGCTTCACCGGCATGACGGACCTTGTCCACTGCAAGTGGAGGCTGGTCCCAGAGGCATGTACCAAAGAGGATTTTACAATCCTTACCAGTGACGACCTTGACCACACCGGGCATAGATTCCGCCTCCGAAGTGTCGATGGATAGAATCTTAGCATGAGTTATGCCGGCCCTCAAAACCCCGGCGTGAAGCAGCCTTGGGAGCTTGATATCCGCAACATATGTGGCAGCGCCGGTTACCTTTTGCAATGCATCAATGCGCCTGACAGTTTTACCGACGTATCTTAAACCCATCATGCCCTCCATATACACAATTTCTGTATAAGAAATTTTATGATGATTAATAATCCGGGCCAAATATAATATTCTATTTAACAGATAAGATATAGTAAAATATAATAGTAATCACTAAAGCACAAAAGTAAAGCGATATTACAAAGGGGGCTTGTATGTAAAAACGAGCATTTATTTTGATTGCTGTTCTTCTCTCGGCCCCGCTTTTGTTTGCCGGTGGGGGAGCAGGGGTAACAGTGGAAGAAGAGGCTTTCCGAGTCGCTGCAATCTTTCAAACAGCTATTGAGGAACCCTGGGACGGTGTTATTCATCAAGCCTGTTTAAGAGCACAAGATGAGTTTAGCATTGAATATGAGTTCACGGAAAACATTGCTGCGGCGGATTTTGAGAAGGTATTGAGGGAATATGCCGAAAGAGGATTTACCCTGATTGTCGGTGACGCCTTTCTGGCAGGTGAAGAACCGTCCAGACGGGTAGCCAGGGACTATCACGAGATCGACTTTGCATTCGGTTCCGAGTTTGGACCGGTAGGCCCCAATTTCTCTGTATTCGATAACTGGATTCACGAACCCTCCTATCTCTGCGGTGTGATTGCCGGCAGATTGACCAGGACCAACATTCTGGGTATTGTTGCCGCCATACCTATAGGCGAGGTAAACAGACTGACCAATGCCTTTAAAGCAGGAGCATTGAGTGTGAATCCTGACGTCAGGGTGAAGATTGCTTACATCGGCAGCTGGTTTGATCCACCAAAGGCTAAGGAAGCTGCGTTGGCTCAGATAGAAGCGGGCGCTGATCTGATCTTTGCCGAACGGTTTGGAGTATTTGAAGCCTGTAAAGAGAAGGGAGTACTGGCTTTCGGCAACATGTCCGATCAAAACCAACTGGCACCTGATACTGTTATCACCGGGCCAGTATGGGATATGTATCCTACTATCAAATACTGCATAGAGATGTTAAACAAAGACGCCTGGGTGGATATGGACCTGGGAGAGTGGTCTATGATGGCCAAGGGTGGATCAAGGCTGGCTCCTTTCCATGGTTTTGAGCAAAAACTGCCTGCTGAGGTTATTCAGGAAGTGAGGGATCTTGAAGAGAAGATTCTTAACGGAACCTTCCGTGTTCCGATTGATGAAGAACCGCCTATTTCAGACTGAAGTCTGGTATGAAGATTAGCCGTAATATTTAGGGCAGGCCCGGGTGCCTGACTGGCAGGC
>JAUVYC010000216.1 GCA_030603285.1 Spirochaetota bacterium | reverse complement strand
GCCTGCCCTAATGTGGACAAGCCACATTCTTGATTTTAAAGATATTTTCCTGCAAACTAAAGTTTGTGCCAAAAAAGCAAGGAAATTGTTATTAAGGCCCTAATGAAAAGTATAGTACTATAATGAGAAAATTGGCAAATTATAGTGGAAATGTTTGAATATCTCATTTTGTGATATAGATAATGATTGGATATTTGAGAGGAAAAGTTGTTCAGATAGATGAAGAATCATGTATATTAGATGTCAACGGTGTCGGCTACTGCGTTTATTGTTCAAAGAGAACGCTTCAGCAGATTGAAAAAAGTAATACAGAGGATTCCTCAGAAATTAAACTTTATACCCGTCTTATTCACCGTGAAGACACCATGGATTTATATGGATTTGTTAAAAAAGACGAGCATATCCTCTTTAACCTGCTTCTGACAGTGAGTGGCATAGGACCAAAACAATCAATCAAGATCCTTGGTACAAGGGATGCACCGGATATTGTGAAGGCAGTCGTTTCAGAGAACAGCACATTTTTAATGGCACTGTCCGGAATTGGTAAAAAAAAGGCACAGCAGATTATAATTGAACTGAAGGAGAAAATAAAAAAATTCTTTGATACTGCAGCAACAACCGTTCCCTCAACATATATTGAAGCAATTAGTGCACTTGAATCTCTTGGATTTACTGCAATTGAATCAAGGGAGGCTGTTGATAATGCCTTATTAGAGGAAAGCTCCGGGGATGTAGGAAAAATTGTGGAAACTGCATTGAAGTATTTATCTTAAGAATTTCCGCAGAGATATTTATATTATCTAAATCTCCATGACTCCATGGCCAAATTACTTAGTTAGTTAGTACCTTAATACTGATTTTCTTGCCCAATAGGCAAAAAAATCTTTAAATCTTGAATGTGGCTTATCCACATCAGGTTAAGATATGTTTGAAAACGAAAGAATATCAACGCCGAAGAGACTTTCTCTTGATAGTGATGAGGGGTCTCTCAGGCCTTTACATTTAAAGGAGTTTATCGGACATAAGGACATGAAGAAACAGTTCGGTATTTATATTAAAGCAGCCCTTGGAAGAAATGAGAATCTGGATCATGTTCTTTTATACGGACCTCCGGGGCTGGGAAAGACCACTTTTGCAACAATTATTTCCCATGAGCTTGGTGTTGGCTTTAAATCTACATCTGCACCCGCTATTGAACGTACAGGTGATCTTGCTGCGATTTTATCTTCATTAAAATTTTGTGAAGTCCTTTTTATTGATGAAATCCACCGGTTAAAACCTATCCTTGAGGAAATTCTCTACCCTGCTTTAGAAGACTACAGCCTTGATATTATAATTGGTCAGGGCCCGGGAGCAAAATCAATTAAAATCTCTTTACAGCCTTTTACTCTTATTGGAGCAACAACGAAAGCAGGCCTTTTGAGTGCCCCTCTTCGGGCACGATTTGGGATTACACAAAGGATCGATTTTTATAATAGTAAGGAGATTTTTGAAATTGTGAAGAGGTCTGCAAGAATATTACATATTGATATTAATGATGAAGGCGCAATGACAATTGCTAATAGGTCAAGGGGTACACCACGGGTTGCAAATAGAATCTTGAGACGAATACGTGATATTGCAGAAGTAGAAGGCAACGGATATATCGATGAAGAGATGGCCCACAAAGGTTTAGAAATACTCAATCTTGATAAACTGGGGCTTGATACCATGGACAAAAGGCTTGTCGACACTATCATATCCAAATATGATGGAGGGCCGGTCGGTGTTGAAACGCTTGCGGTTTCTCTTGGAGAAGACAGGGAGGCAATTGAAGATATATATGAACCATATCTCATCCAGATCGGGTTTTTAAAGAGAACCCAGAAAGGAAGAGTTGCGACAAAGCACGCATATGACCATCTTGGCCTCCAATATAAAAATACAGTTGAAGGAGAGCTGTTTTAGTCAAATGCTTCAGGTTAAAAATCCTGAAAATAGGAAATACCATTTATACGGGTAAAATTGTATGCTTAAATGGATGGTTTGCAGGACAGCAGGTTTCCTGATAACAGGTTCCCTGTTTTTTATTTTTAATGGTTGTGGAACCAGTTCTTATCGTATTACAGAAAAAATACCTTTAACAATCCGCGTTGCTGTAGAAAAAAACTCTACCACAATAAATCTTATTTCAAAAGATGCGTATTTTATATATAGAGGAAGCCATTATCAGCTTCCTTCTCACTCCACCATTGAATTAAATGATGAGTCTGTTTTTATTAATGGAACTCCATATCCTTTTCCTGTTACTATTTCCAGTCCACATTTGCTGTCCTTAAACGGTAAAAAATATTCAGGGGATATTTTATTAAACGGCTTTTATGTAATTAATATCATACAAATAGAAGAATATTTAAAAGGTGTTCTTTCATCGGAAGTAGATGAAAGCTGGCCAATTGAAGCATTAAAAACACAGGCTGTTGTTTCGCGAACTTATGCTTTTAAGAAGGTTTTACAAAATAAGAGTGAATTATATGATATTGAGGATACGGTATTGCATCAAAAGTTTGTTTATGAAGAGAATAATTCCAGGATTAACAGTGCGATTCATGAGACAAACGGAATTATTATATTATTTCAGAATAAACCTGTAGAGGCATTTTTTCACTCATGCTCAGGCGGCATAACAGAGAACTGCGGAGATATTTTTCAGCAGGATATTCCGTACCTCAGAAGTATACCTGACCCATACTCTTCAGGATATGAACATATTTTCTGGACATTCAGCAGCAGTGAGACAGACATTAAAGAAGCCTTAAAAGGAATACTGGAGAAGAAATTTGAATTACGTTCTTTGAAGAACGTTAAAATATATAAAAAAACAGGCTCAGGGAGGGTAAAGGAGTTTATCCTCATCTTTAAGGGAAATGAGAAACAGATTCTAAAGGGAAATACTTTTCGTCTCGCTCTTGACCCGAAGGCATTTAGAAGCCTTCTTATACAGGATATTCAAAAGAAACGAATAAACGATGAGTACATTTATACCTTCTCGGGAAAAGGGTATGGTCATGGTGTTGGATTAAGTCAGTGGGGAGTAAAAGGAATGGCAGAGCAGGGGTTTGCTTATGAAAGAATCATTGCTTATTACTATAGAGGCACACAGCTTGGGAATTATGATATGGTTTCTTTACCATAAGATTAGTCATGGGATATTCGTTAAAAGAGTTTTGTATAAGCATACCTGAAAAACTCATTGCACAGTACCCTGTTAAAGTGCGTGGTCGATCAAAGCTTCTCATAATTGACATAAAGAACAATTTACTGAAAGATGATTATTTTAAAAATTTTGCCGAGTATGTTACCTCGCACGATTGTATTATTTATAATGATGCCAAAGTCATTAATGCTCGCTTGTACGGAACAAAAAGCAACACAGGTGCTCGTCTGGAAATTCTATTGACAAGAAGATTAAATACCATTGAATGGGTGTGTATAATCCGTCCTTCGCGCAGGGTGCAGAAGGGTTCTCTCATTTCTTTAAGCGAAAATTATACTATAAAAGTTCTTGAAGAAATTGGTGAAGGTTTGTTTAAAATAGAATTTTCAAAACCTGTGGGATATGAAGAACTAAAAAAAATCGGTGAAATACCGCTTCCAAAGTATATTAAAAGAAAACCGGTGAAAGAAATTGATGAACTGCGCTACCAGACGATATTTTCGGATAAGTATGGGGCGGTGGCATCACCGACAGCAGGTTTACATTTCACTACCCGGACTTTGGAAGAGATTAAGAAGAAAGGGGCATTACTGGTACCAATAACCCTCTACGTTGAGTGGGGCACATTTAAGCCTGTAAGAGAGGAGGATTACCGTAAACATAAAATTCACAAAGAATTGTATGAAATAACTGATGAATCAGCATATCGTGTCAACAGATGCATTGAAGAGAATCGGCGGATTCTCTGTGTGGGAACGACAAGTGTAAGAACCATTGAAACTGCAGTAAAATCCGATGGGGAAATCCAGGGTGGAATAGGTGAGACTGACCTATTTATCTATCCTGGATACGATTTTAAGCTTGTTAATGGGATGATTACCAATTTCCATATGCCTGATTCAACCCTCATACTGCTTGTTGCTGCATTTGCAGGTAAAGAGTTAATTGAAAAGGCCTACAATCATGCAGTTGCCGTGAAATACCGGTTTTTCACCTATGGGGATGTAATGCTCATTTTAAAATAATATTTTTGGATCTATGTTTAATTTTATACTCCATGAAAAAGACCATGATACAAAAGCCCGGATTGGGACACTCACAGTACGTGGAAGGGAGATTGAAACCCCTCTTTTTATGCCTGTTGGTACCTATGCTGCTGTGAAGACAGTTTCGCCAGGTGAACTTGAGGATCTTGGAGCAGAGATTATTCTCAGCAATGCATATCATCTTTTTCTCAGGCCTGGAGATGAAACGATTAAAAAGCTTGGCGGAATACATCAATTCACAGGGTGGAAGAAAGGATTTCTAACAGATTCCGGCGGGTTTCAGATTTTCAGCCTCTCTCCCCTCAGAAAGATCTGCCGGCAGGGTATATCGTTCAGTTCCCATATTGATGGATCAAAATACTTTCTTACTCCCGAGAATATTATACATATAGAGCAAAACATCGGCGCGGATATTATTATGCCTCTTGATATTTGCACAAAAATACCAACCCCATACGAGGATGCACAAGAGGCAGTCAATATTACTATTGAATGGGCAGAGAGATCTAAAAAAGAATGGGAAACCGATTCTGCTCATTCAACTCTGTTTGGTATTATTCAGGGTAATATATATAAAGACCTGAGGGAACACTGTATAAAAAAAATAACAGATATCGGTTTTTCAGGATATGCTATTGGCGGGCTTTCAGTCGGAGAAGAAAAAAGCAGCATGTACGAAATGCTTGATCTCATAACAGAC
>JAUVYC010000212.1 GCA_030603285.1 Spirochaetota bacterium | reverse complement strand
ATTAATACCGTTAATATATATTATTTTCTTTTTAAACCAGTATTTTTTAAAAACTTTTTTCAAGTTCCTCACACTTGTATCAAGATAATGATCCCTCGGATGTTCTTTTATATATTGTTTCCTGTTAAATCGGTAACTGATCCCTCCACGGTTTGGTAGTGCCAGTACTATAACACCCTTTTCTTTTAAAATTTTATTTGCCTTTTCAAAAACTTTTTCAATTTTATTAAAATGCTCTGCAACATAAAAGAATGTTACGGCATCGTAGGATTCCGGCTCTATATCTATATCGAGAAAAGAACCCTGAATAATATCCACTGATAAATTTTCTTTCCCCCACTCACATGCAAAGTGAGAAATTTCAATCCCTCTTACCTTCCATTCTCTTTGTGCACACAATTCAACAAAATACCCCAGTGCACACCCCACATCCAGTAATTTCCCTTTTCCATTTTTTATTTTCTCTATTATTCTAATTCTCCGCAGCCCGAGCTTAACAATATTATCTTTATCCTCTATATATGTGAGCCCATACTGGTTTTTATACTCATTCAAAAAATAATCATCGTTATAGATTGAATCTAACCCTTCTATTTCATGTAAAAATATGTCCTTACACTTACTGCACTGTAATATTGTATATTCGTTATTCCTATTAAGTGCAGTATACTTTTTATGATCGAACAGACAATCTTTCCGTATCCCACAAAGGATTCGATTAATAATGGAAACAACCCTCCCTGCTCCTTTACCATCGATGAGAGAGGCGTTTTTTTCAGCACTGCGTTCAAGGCCTTTTTCATCCTCCAGAATATTCAACAACCTGTTTCTTAAGTGACCCTTTGATAACCCATTCCTGTAACCAAGGTTAATAACAGGAACCATATTGCCAAGCCTGTAGTGATACGCAGAATGATTAAACAGGATAACAGGAGTCCTGAGAAAAAATGCTTCATACATTGTCATTCCAAAAGAAGTAATTAAAATACTGGCATGATTTATCAGATCATACATATTTTGAGGATTTTCAATAATTTCACCATCCGGTTCCCGGGCAGTATGAAAAAAAAACAGGCCCCGGATTATTTTCGGCCTTATCCCCACTGAATTTAGGAGAGATGAAATAAAACCCGTCAGGTTGTAAGGGTCGGATCCGCCAAAACTGACAAGAACCCCCTCCTTTCTACAATATGGTATTGGAGGTATTTTTGTTATAGTCTTATTGAGTACGATAAATGGCGGACCATTGAAATTACCTGAAACTCCCTGCTCATTCGGGAGGGAATAAATTGATACATGCGAATGATCTTTGCCTGCTGAAAGATCATCAATTGAAATGACAGGAGCCCTATAAGCGAGCCTCCTCATTTCTCTCTTTCCTGTCTCCCTCATATCTGATACAATAAGATCAATCTTCCCTGCATCTTTAATATTATTGATGAACCTGTAATCCCCGAAATATTCCTTCCTTCTTAAAACAGCATCTTTATCACCTTTATGAATAAATATATAAGAATCGAACGAGCTGTGTGCTTCATCAATTATCGAAATGCAACGTTTTAAATGCCCTATCCCATATAAAGAACCGGCAGCTGTACAGAATAACACTTTCGGCTTTGACATTAGCTTTATATCCGTATCCGATCTATATAAGCAATTACATCTGTAAGTTTTATCGGCATATCGTCGTATATGTTTTCATAAATATCGACCATTCTCGTGTAGTCATCCCTCGTATCAACAGTAAGCCTTATATCCGGTCTTGACACCAGATTATCCGGAGTTCCGCGGACAATGTTAAATGCATCTTTATGTCTGTATATATATTGAGTAATATGCTCTCTCTCATAGGGTTCAGAGGCGGGATCAGAGGTAAGGTTATCAATCTTTATGAGCACATCACCTCGAATTACCTCTACACCGGTACCATAAGGAAGAAGAGGATAGGTTGTAAGGTCCGCGTTTTTCCTCCTGTGGAGCATCAGGGCTTTGTCTATATACTCAATATCTACAAGCGGGTTATCACCTGTGGCCCTCACAACATTACGCATATTGTATTTTTTAACAGCATTGATAAAACGTGACAGAACATCATCCTCTTTTCCAATCAGTATAAAGGTACCATATTTATGTGCAATATCTCTAATCAGCTGTTCAGTGCCTGCTGTTGTTGCAACAACCAATCCGCTTACAGTTTTGACCATTTTTAACCGCATAAGAATGTGCTCAAAGATTGAAATGCCTTTAAGAGGGAGAAGAAGTTTATTCGGTAATCTTTTTGAGGATAATCGAACCTGCAGTACAATATAATCGTTTACCATACTTCACTGTTATATGTTTATTTAATAATAATTAAAAGTTAAACGTATAATATTCATCGCATTTACTGCAGTATTCATCATATTTTTCGGCGCAATGCTGCAGATAAAAGGGTTCGCCTTTCTCCCAAACTGTTGATATCTCTTCATGCTGGAGATTTCCCAGAAGAAACAAACCGTTCATATCCTGTTTACACCGGGGTACATCGCCATTCTGAAAGACAACAAGGTCCCTCAAAAGATGCCAGCAGCACATCCGTTCAAGAGGACGCAGGTCATATTTTGAAAGGTCCGGTAGGAGCCCAAGATAAGAATTGTACTTCTGTATTATAACCTTTGCACCTTCTTTTTCCCACAAATCAAAAAAATTCAACATCTCCTGTTCATTCTCACTCACCCTTATCATTTGAACATATATATTTCTACTAATTTTAGAGAGCAGATAGCGTATATTTCTCTCCACTTTGCTCAAATCCCCCCGGTGTATGGATCTATACGTTTCATCCAGCGCAGCATCAACCTCAAATATTATCGAAAGATTATCAGCATAGAGTTCTCGGATATAATCAGAAAATGCGGGTGTAAATAATGTGCCGTTTGTTTCAAGAATAAGATGAATATTATTGTCCGAAATTGCATATTCAATAAACTTTTTTATATCTCCATGTAAAAGCGGCTCACCCAAAAAAGAAAATGCGACATAAAATTTTTCTGAAAATGCCCTGATTTTATCAAGTATGCTCTTAAAGGTTTCATAATTCATAGTTCCGGTGTCTCTTTTGAGAAATGGAAGTGGGGAATAAATACAGGGAGCATTTATCATGCTGGTAATTTCCATTTCAACATAAGCAGGAACAGTCCGCAAAACAGCAGGCTGCTCATGGATGAGGCTTTGAAATTGTTCAAAACTGCATGAGAACCCCTTTTTTTCAATGACCCGCTCCACAATAAGAGCATTTCTTTTTAAAGTGGTAGACAGTTCAATTCTCTTAATTTTTAAATCTTCAGGGGAGAAGTAGGTTTCTATATCAAAAGAGTTTATTTCTTTTGAAAGCCCGCAGAAAATGGAATCCCTTGCAATTTCCGAATTATCATTTTCCAGGAGGGCAGCAAGTTTTGGAAATAGTTCGCGTTTTACAATTTCCGGTGTAATGCCTGCAGGAAACCCTTCGCTGCAGGTATATTCAGCATATTCATCCCGGTGGAGTGTTATCATTTTTTCTGTAATTTCAATATCAATAAGGGGGGTATCGGCAAAAAGATAAATGATATCCTCATAGGGAGTGAGAGCATTAAATAATTCCCTGAATACATTTTTCGTGGTGAGATCATGTATCTGAATTTTTCTAAATTCACTCAACCTCTTTCCAATTTCGCGGCTTATCTTATCGTTTACAACAACAAATAAATCCTCTTTTTTAACGATCCTTTCAAGCTTTTTTATCAATTCCTTGACAGGATCAAAGCCGCATATACTACCCAACCATCTGTTGCTTCCTAAAATTGTATTTATTACAATGGCAGTATTCATACGCTTAAACTACACTAAAAAGATTTGCTTGTCAATTCTTAATGATTTTATTACAGGCTGGCCAGGCAATCTTTTTATATGCAAAGCTGTCTTTTTTTGTAATTAAACTTTGGGTAAATTTGTTTAACATATATAATGAGAGACTGACTGGTGCCAGTGGGTGCACACCAATTGACATTATCGATTAATGGTACTGGTTAATGATTGACAACGCACCTAATATTACTTAATCTAATTCTATGAAGATCGAGAGTATTTCAGAAAAGAGAAATGTTTATTCTGTAGCTGAGCTTACAAAAAAAATAAAATTTGTTCTGGAAGAAAACTTTTCAAATATCTGGGTACAGGGTGAGATTTCTAATTGCAGAAAAGCAGCCTCCGGACACATCTATTTTACGTTGAAGGATGAAGCTGCAGTAATCAAAGCTGTCCTTTTCAGGGGATACCAGAGGGCTGTACGCTTTGAGCTTGCTGATGGACTCAATGTAATCGTACACGGTAGTGTTGATGTCTTTGATAAGAGAGGAGAATACCAGATTATCGTAGATTTGATAGAGCCTGTAGGGCTCGGTGCCCTTCAACTGGCTTTTGAGCAGTTAAAGGAAAAACTGCAAAAAGAAGGGCTCTTTGACGAATCCCATAAAAAGCAAATACCCGCTTTTCCTGATACTATCGGGGTAATTACCTCTCCGACAGGTGCTGCCCTGAGAGATATCCTGAATGTGGTTGAAAGAAGATATAAGGGAATAAGAGTAATCATCTATCCTGTACTTGTGCAGGGAGAAGGTGCTGCTGAAGAAATTGCAGATGCAATAAAAAAAGCAAACCTGCGTGGTGATGCGGATGTACTTATCGTGGGAAGAGGTGGGGGCTCTATTGAAGACCTGTGGCCTTTTAATGAAGAAATTGTTGCACGCGCAATATACCATTCAGAAAAGCCAATTATCAGTGCTGTGGGTCATGAAATAGACTACACAATCAGTGATTTTGTAGCGGATCTGAGAGCACCCACTCCTTCAGCTGCTGCTGAACTGGTGGTAAAGAACAAACAAGAGCTCTTAAAGCGATCTAAAGAACTTTCAATGAGGCTTTACAGTTCCCTTGAGCGGATGATATCACAAAAGAAAGAAAAGGCCTCCTATTACTCGGCCGAACTATTACTCAGAAGAATTAATACTCTTATAAATGAAAAAAATTTAATACTTGATGACGTTTCAAGATCACTCT
>JAUVYC010000166.1 GCA_030603285.1 Spirochaetota bacterium | reverse complement strand
CTTCTTCCTCGCCGTGATTTATTGATGTCTCACGGATAAACTCCGGAATCGTCTTGTTGTTTTTTCGCGCAAGCCCGCTCAGATAATCATATTCGGCATCGTTAACTTTTAGCCCGATTTGATGACCGCGTGTTACCGGATTTGCTGTCTTTAACTGATCTTTAACTGGATATTTGCCCATTTTCAATACCTCATATTTGAATATTACCAAATGTTAACCTAATACATACCAACTATAAGTATAAACGAAATATAAGTCAAGTGAATTCGTAATTTATTTCTTTTTGTGACAATAAGTTATATTTATTATTATTTATTTTTAGTAACTATTCAGCTATGTCTTTACCAAATGCGATAATAAAGTATCCCCTGCAAACGCATCCTGAATGGCTGCTATGACATTCATACCTTGTTTTTTAACCGTAGAGATATAACTCCTTATTCTACAAAATGATAAGGCACCCTCAAAACTTCGGAATGTTCCGGATATCTTCTGCTGAACCTTCATCATCCGAATATCACGTTCTGCCAGGTTGTTATCAAACGGCACAGAAAAATCATACATGAATGCCAGCGTCGCTTCCTCGTGCTCCCTTAATCGCTCCACCAGATTCAAAGCTTTACTCTTTTTCTTACGACCCCGCTTCTTCTTAATGCCATGTTCAACAGGTGGGGGATTCACCCGCAGCCCTGCCGTAATTATTCTCCTGTATCTGTTCTCATATTCTTTGATCGTTTCAGGATCAAATCCTCTCCGTCTGGTTTTCTCCCTCTTCTCTTTCACCTCCAACAGAAAATCAATCATGCTCTTTGCCCACTTCTGAGCATACTGCTCATAAATGAAGGTCAGCTCCCGAATATGATGAGCATTACACAGAACATGTTCACAGCCATAGTTGAAATAACTTTTCCAACCATCGTGTATTGCTTTGCCACCATAGATTGGAAGAATGCCTATCTGATCAGTTGCAACATTTCCCCTCTTTTGATGCGGCATATAATAGGTCAACTCATTCGTACCAGCTAC
Source organism: Spirochaetota bacterium (assembly GCA_030603285.1). Classification (GTDB taxonomy): domain Bacteria; phylum Spirochaetota; class B62-G9; order B62-G9; family DRHN01; genus JAUVYC01. The sequence continues at coordinate 5,122 of JAUVYC010000166.1, read as the reverse complement.
ATGCAGCCAATGCAACTTCCCTTCAATCCTCATCCCCGTCTCGTCAAAATGTGCTATTGAGGATACGATGATGTTCTGCTTTATCCTCTCAGCAACACCTTCTAACCGTTCAGAGATGTTTCGATCGATATTGACCAGCGTCCCAGGGCTCAGCGGTACCGAAAATAGATCTTCAAACAGTTCCGCTGCCCTCTCATAGGACAAAAGCCCATAATTCTTTATATACACAGCATATGCCTTCAGCCGATCTCCATATTGCGCCTTGTGGGTTATCCCTTCGGGAAAAATAGCCGTGCTCAGCTCCCCACATCTAGCACATGCTTTTATCTCAACCCTATGCTCCATCACTTCTACTTTGATTGGAGGTATATCGAATACCTGCCTCTTGTCATACTCAATGACTTTTTCTCTTTTCAGCGATTTCCCACAACTCCCACAGACACCCATTTTGTGTACCACTACCTTGTCAGGATGTTTCACCATCCGCAGGGTGTTTCCTTCATGCCCTTTCTGACCTCCGGGCTTCTTCCCACTCTTTTTCCTTTGCCTCACAGACCTCTTTGTATAACCATCACTCGATGGAGGCTTGTTGCTGTTATGACTATCTTTCTTTATGATCGCTTCTAATTCCTGTATCCGTCTCTCCAGTTGTTCAATTATCTTTTGTTGTGATTCTACTTTCAAGCCCAAGTTATTCAGCAAATCCTGAATATGCAGAATAAATGAAACAACTGCATCAGGCCCTGCTTCATAGAATTCAAGCACCTGTTCTTTTTTGATATCGAGTATTTTTTTCCTTGTATCCTTTCCCATTACTGTTAAGGATATCAAGTAAATACTAGAAAGTCTAGTTTTTTATAACTTATTTTATTCTTCAACTTAGAGCTGTATAATTCTTCTTCTTTATTTCATATCCTCTTTTGAGCTGAATAGTTACTATTTTTATTAGTATATAAAACGGAGAGAAATACCTCTTTTTACTTTATTTTTAAACCTCGAAAAGTGATCTAATATTCTGCCGAGTATCTTAGGTCAATATTTGATATTGCTATATTTCTTTCTAATCCTCTTTTTTAGGGAATTTGTTAATCAATTCTCTTATTTTTTCTTTTTTGTCTTGCAATTCTCGTGGTATATATTTAATTCTCGCCAAAAGGTTGCTTCTATTTCGTTCTAAAATATAGTTGCTTTTCTTTAGGGAAGAAATTAACACCTCGATCATACCATCTCTGCGGGTTGTTTCATTGGCTAATGCATAATCTTCAACTCCGCACCCTGACCAAACCACTACATTTTCCCACATCTGCTGTGCCATAAATAAACTAACAATAACTCTATCCCTATCCCCCTTTAATAATTGTATTTCTATTCTCGTCGATTCTTTTAGTCTTTGTATTTCTCCGTTTGTATTTTGGGCTGTTTCTTCTTTCAACTTTTCCATTTTCATTTTAATCCCACCCATTTCTGACCGTATTCGACTTATTGATCGATTTACTTTTCGTTGTACTACAATCAAGTTAATTCCAATAAGAATAACTGCTATTGCTATTAAAACTATAATACCAAGTGCTGTTATAGAATATTGTGCTTGTATTATTAGTTTAATTATTTCCCACGTTGGTTGTTCTGAGTCCATTATTTCTGGGTGTACAAGCATTATTTTCCACATAGATTATACCCCCTGCCTTTCCATGTACTCTTTTGTTGCTATACGTATAAATGCCGACACGCTTAATCGTCGGTTATCACAATACCGTTTTATTGCAATCCAGTCCCTTCCGTCCATTCTTATCTGATATTTTTTCATAGGTCGTTTGTCCGTCGTTTGTACCTCTTTTGTCTGGCCTTTGTCCGGCGGTTTACCGGACATAAAAGAATCCATGTCAAAGGTTATTTTCTCTCTGGTCATGTTATCGCACCCGTTAATTTGGCGTAATCCTTTGACGCCCTTTCCCTGCCGGCAAATTCATAAATGGTCTTTCCCCATGCCGGCGATTCAGAAAGTTTAGTACTGTAGTGTATCAATGGGGTGAGTTTGTCGGGAAAATGCTTCTGTAAATGCTCCAAAACATCCTCGGTCTTTTTCACTCGACCGTCTACAAAGGTGGGTGTTATGTATCGGATTTCAATATTTGAATATTCGCTTAACTCGTTCATTTCCCTCATAAAATCTTTGAATCCGTCAATTGCCAGTACTTCCATACTTACCGGAATCAATATTTCATCGGCGTAAAAAAATACATTAACACTTAACTCGTTAAATCCCGGAGAGGTGTCTAAAAGGACATAATCAAACTTTCCGTCGAATGGTTTCAATACATTAGATAAAACCTTTGTTGCCTTGTGAATCTCCGTTTTTACAATCAGCCTTGATATACCTGCTAACAATCTGCTCCCGGCAAGCAAAAAAAGCCCCTCACGTGCCTCTATAAGCGCCTCAGAGGGTGTTACCGTTCCGTCTATCAGTTCAGCAAGTCCTTTCTCTGGATTTACCCCTAATAAACGGCTACAATGCCCCTGGGTGTCGGTGTCAATCAGTAGGACCTTGTTTCCTGCCAGGGCAAGGCCGGCGGACACGTTTACTGCGGTCGTTGTCTTACCTACTCCGCCCTTACGATTTGCTATTGCTATTTTTCGCATTTCCCCTCCCGGTATAAGACTTGCCAAAAAACAGAGCATTAAAATTATTTATGGTATGCGTGTGTAAATAATTTCTATAGCAAATATTTCGTTCGTATCTAAATTCCTAATTTTATAGGTTAAAATAACCTTAGTGCCAACCTGACCAGTTACCCAGTTATCCTTACCTATTTGTCTTTCATGAGGGTAAAGTGTCATCCAACCAATCCCCCACATTTCAATAAGTTCATTTCTTTTTGTTGGTGGTTCTTCATATCGTTTACCTTGCTTATCTATAAATGCCCATCTAGATTCAAAAATCTCCAATGTATATTCCGAAATGTTCTCCATCTCTCTATGATAAAAATCCACTTCATCTCTTCGCTCAGGTGGAACTAATTTTGCCCCGTAACTATATTTGTCTTCTGGTGTTTTCCCAATATATTGTAAATAGATATTCATTATATGCTCGCCGTTAAAAACAACAGGAAATTGCTTTAACTCTTCAGGTGTTCCGCTTGCAACTCCAGCAATAGGCACTCGGCCAACTGTTTGAAGTGATGCGCACGAAATAATAAAAAGTGTTCCGGAAAGTACCAATACAAAACATAAAATATACTTTTTCATTTCACCCCCTTTTATTTCATCCTACCAGATTTAAAAAGTTTACCCAATAGCTTTAATAGTAGGTTTTCCGACCTAATATTTCACAACTCATCTTAGACCGCAAAGGCCATTTCTAAATAACCCTTTGCCGGTTCGCTGTCATCGATGTAATACTTTGCTAAGGTCTCTATATTGCTGTGTCTGGTCTTGACCTGTATTGCTTTCAGACCCATGCCCGACTTGCTTAATATCGTGGCGTATGACCGCCTGAAGGTATGTGGCGTGATGTTTATATCTCTTTTGATAATGCCCTGTTCCTTCGCGGATCCTCCGGCCTTCTTAACTCGATCCCATAGTGCGGACGGTTTCAATGGCCTCGGTTCTTCCCCGTTGTAACTCGGTACTGTCCAAAAAACAGCGTCCTCCGGCCTCGGCTCTCTATGAAAAGCCTTTTTGAAATACATCCGGCACGCATCGACCGCCGGTTTATAGAGCTCCTGCTCCGCCTCCTGTCCGCCTTTCCCGGTGAAAAATGCCGTGATACTGCCCTCAAAAAACTCGATATTTTTCCATTTCAATTGACACAATTCAAACGCCCGCAACCCCGATGTAACCAGCATATAGACAAGGGCGTGATCCTCAAGCCCCTTGACTGTTTTATTTCCCTGTAACCATGCCAGTAAAGCGTTTGCCTCGTTTTTTGATAGTGCCGACTTCGTTCTATTGCCCTTTTTCTTCCGGCTCAACTTCTTTTTCAGCTTTTCTGGCATTATTTCGAAAGGCGTTGTGTAAATCGGTATGACACCCCGGATACCTTTAAAAAACTTCTTTAAGCCCGATATTCTTTTATAGGCGGTGTTTCGGTCGACCTTTTTAACCAGCTCATCATAAAAGGCCTCAATGTGTGCCGGTTTAACCTGTAAAGGATTAAGGTGGTCGGTGAACTCATAGAACTGCTTTATTGCCGTGAGATAGCTCCGGTAGGTGTGTTCGGAAAGCCCGTTTCCTTTAAGGAAAAACTGCTCTATGTCCTCAAAGGATTTGATACTGTCAAAAATGGTCTGTGCTCTTTTCAAGCCCTGTACTATGGTAGGACAACTTTTCTTGAAATTGTCTCTCATGATTAAATCTGTCATAGTGCACCTCCCTAAAGTGCCCCCTGTGGTTAATGCCAGCAGAAACGCCCAGGGAAGGCGCGTTCGGGATCGATACCCTATCTGCCAGCACATTTATCATTTCTTCTTTTTACCCTTCGGTTTTAATACCGCCGAAAAACGTTCATCAAGCTCCATCTGCATGAATCTCAAAATAACCTCTCTCATAGTGAGACCGCGCCGGGCGCATTCGGCTTTAAACTCGTTTCGTAAATCTTCCGGCACTCTCTCAATAATCATCGTTTTCATGCCCTTAATGTACCATATATACATTATACAAGTCAAGCACTTTTTTAAAAAAAGTCACTTTATTTTCAAATGAGTTTTTGAATTGTTTAATCAATTAAACAATTGCGATCTATGATACTAATCAAAAATTTAGATCAGTTCAGTTAACTGAACCGACTTTAATTGTGCTCGTTAACGAGCATGACTTTAATCGGTTGCGTTAACGCAACCTTTCTATCCGGATAGAAATATAATATGAGGTTACATTCGCACCTCATTCATGCCTGAAAAGGGGGTATGAAAGTACCGCCTTATCAAAATAAACCGCTCTCCGTGCCAGTATCAGCGTGTTATAAGGGGGCATCCATGGAGGCTCGACTATGGAAGGGATATCCCCTTGAATAGGTAAATTTACCCTCTATATTTACCTAACTCGTTTCAAAATTCAGATAACCTGAATTTTGAAAATAGTTTCATTAAAACTTTTAATGGAATTATACCATTAAATAATTTAA